>NZ_JBYTAE010000004.1:41793-114513 GCF_058787875.1 Hydrogenophaga sp. FW305-3-2-15-A-LB1
CAGCGTGTCCACGCGCCCCACGCCGGTGCAGCTCGCGCCCGAGCGCCCCGCCATCGCGCTGCTCACGCGCCCGCTGGAGAGAACCACCGGCGGCACGCTCAGCCTGCCCCTGGTGGGCAACCCCCTGCCCGCCCCTGCCGTGCCCGAGGGCGAACAGCGCGTGGTCACGGTCTATGTGAGCGAGGCCATGGTGGACCTGTACGGTGCCCGGCCCGGCAGCTGGCTGCCCGCGCTCGCGCAGGCCTTCGCCGAGCCGCAGGTGCGCGGCACGCGCTTCTTCGTGGCCGGCGTGTGGCGCGACTACGCGCGCCAGCACGGCAGCGTGGTGATGGACCGAGCCGACTTCGTGCGCCTCACCGGCGACGCGCGCGTGAACGACCTCGCGCTGCACCTGGCCGAAGGGGCCGACGAAAACGCGGTGCGCGAACGCATCCGCGCGCTGGCCGAGGCACAGGGTGCGGCGAATGCCATCGAGTTCGCCTCGGTCGGCCAGATCCGCGCCAACTCGCTGCGCATCTTCGACCGCAGCTTCGCCGTCACCGTGTGGCTGCAGGCGGTGGCGATCGGCATCGGCCTGTTCGGCGTGGCCGCGAGCTTCAGCGCGCAGGTGCTGGCGCGCCGCCGCGAATTCGGCCTGCTCGCGCACCTGGGCCTTACGCGGTCGCAGATCCTGGGCGTGGTGGCGCTCGAAGGCCTGGCCTGGACGGTGCTCGGCGCGCTCGCCGGCCTCGCGCTCGGCCTGGCCGTGAGCCTGGTGCTGGTGCACGTGGTCAACCCGCAGAGCTTCCACTGGACCATGGACCTCGTGCTGCCCTGGGCCCGCCTGCTCGCGCTGTGCGCCGCCGTGGTGGTGGCCGGCACGCTCACCGCCTGGCTGGCCGGCCAGGCCGCCGCCAGCCGCGATGCGGTGCGCGCGGTGAAGGAAGACTGGTAATACACAATGCCTGCCTCCCCCCCGCCTTCACCGAAGATCGACATGACCCCCTCCACCGCCTGGGTGCACCAGGCCATCGCGCGCATCGAGGCCGACTTCTGCCGCAGCGCCGACACGCACCTCATCGCCCTGCCCCTGCCCGGCTGGGCGGCGCACGGCATCGACTTCTATCTCAAGGACGAGTCCACCCACCCCACCGGCAGCCTGAAGCACCGGCTGGCGCGCTCGCTGTTTCTCTACGCGCTGTGCAACGGCTGGGTGCACGAAGGCACCACCATCGTGGAAGCGTCCAGCGGTTCCACCGCCGTGAGCGAGGCCTACTTCGCCCGCCTGCTCTGCCTGCCCTTCATCGCCGTGATGCCGCGCAGCACCTCGCAGGAAAAGCTGGACCAGATCGCCCTCTACGGTGGGCGCTGCCACTTCGTGGAGACCACCGGCGAGGTGTACGCCGCGGCCCACGCGCTCGCGAAGGAAACCGGTGGCCACTACATGGACCAGTTCACGAACGCCGAGCGCGCGACCGACTGGCGCGGCAACAACAACATCGCGCAGAGCATGTTCGAGCAGATGGCGCACGAACGCCACCCGGTGCCGCGCTGGATCGTGGTCGGCGCGGGCACAGGCGGCACCAGCGCCACCATCGGCCGCTTCCTGCGCTACCGGCGCCACGCCAGCCAGCTGTGCGTGGCCGACCCGGCGGGCTCGGTGTTCTGCGCATACCACCGGCTGCGCGACGGCACGCTCACCGCGCCGGGCTCGCGCATCGAAGGCATCGGGCGCCCGCGCGTGGAACCCAGCTTCATCCCCAGCCTGATCGACCGCATGCTGGAGGTGTCCGATGCCGATTCGCTGGCCGCGATGCACGCCCTGTCCGACCTGCTGGGCCGTCGCGTGGGCCCGTCCACCGGCACCAACCTGGTGGCCATGCTGGACCTGGCGCAGGGCATGAAGGCGCGGGGTGAGAGCGGCGCCCTTCTTTCGCTGCTCTGCGACAGCGGCGAGCGCTACCGCCAGACCTACTTCGACCCCGGCTGGGCGCAGGAGCGCTTCGGCGATGTCGCGCCCTCGCTCGCGCGCGTGCGGGCGCAGCTGCAAGGTTGATGGCGCCATGAATCGGCCCGGGCTTCCCACGCGGCGGCACCTGCTGCTGGGTGCGGCGGGGCTGGCCTGGCCCCTGGTTCATGCACAACCGGCGCACCGCCCGGGCGATGCGCTGCGGCCGCGCCCACTCGTGTTCCCGCGCGACCACGGCACGCACAACGAGACGCGCACCGAATGGTGGTACCTCACCGGCCAGGCGAAGGACGCGGCCGGGCGCGACTTCGGTTTCCAGGTGACGTTCTTCCGCAGCCGCGTGGACGGCACGCAGGCCCTGCGCGGCCCGCTGGCCGCGAAGCAGCTGCTGTTCGCGCACGCGGCCATCACCGACGTGCAGGGCGGCCGCTTGCTGCACGACCAGCGCATCGCGCGCTGGGACGGCGAGCCGCCCGCGCCAGTCGCCGAGCGCGGCGTGTTCGCCAGCGCCGAGGACACGCAGGTGGTGCTGCGCGACTGGTCGCTGCGGCGCCGGCCCGACACCGGCCACTACACCGCGCGCGTGGTGGGCGACGAACTCGGCATCGATCTGCAGGCGGTGCCGCAGCAGGCCTGGCTGCTGCAGGGCGACCAGGGGTTTTCGCGCAAGGGGCCGGACGCGTCGCAGGCCAGCTTCTACGTGAGCCAGCCGCACCTGGCCGTGCAAGGCACGCTGGCGCTCAAAGGCCAGCGCTTCGAGGTGCGCGGCACCGCCTGGCTGGACCACGAATGGAGCGAGGCCCTGCTGCACCCCGAGGCGGTGGGCTGGGACTGGATCGGCATGAACCTCTTCGAGGGCCACAGCCTCACGGCCTTCCAGCTGCGCCGCAAGGACGGCAGCAAGCTCTGGGCGGGCGGCTCGTTCCGCGCGGCGGGCAGCGCGCAAAGCGCCACCGACCTCTACCGCTTCAGCCCGGGCGAGGTGGACTTCCAGCCCCGGCGCTGGTGGACCAGCCCGCTCACGCGCGCGCGCTACCCGGTGGAGTGGGTGGTGCGCACGCCGGGCGATTTCTACACGGTGAAGGCCGTCATCGACCCGCAGGAACTCGACAGCCGTTCGAGCACCGGCACGGTGTATTGGGAGGGGCTGTCCGACCTGATCGACAGCAACGGCAAGGCCGTGGGGCGGGGCTACCTGGAGATGACGGGCTACGTGCAGCGGCTGGTGCTGTGAGCGCGGTGCGTCAGCGTTCGGTGAACGCGAGTTGCGCGCCCAGGCCGGCGAAGGCGGCGGAGAAGCCGCGGCGCAGCCAGTCCTGCACGCGCGGCGAGTCGATGACCGTGCGGCGGAAGGCGTGCGCGAGCAGGCCGTAGAGCACGAAGACGCCGAAGGTCATGGCCATGAAGACGCCGCTGAGCAGGAGCAGTTGGCCCAGGGGCGAGGTGGCGGCGGGGTCGACGAACTGGGGCAGGAAGGCGAGGAAGAAGATGGTGAGTTTGGGGTTGAGGATGTTGAGGAGGAAGGCTTTGACGCTGAGGCTGAGGGCGCTGCGCCGTGCGCCGCCTTCCTGCACCACGAAGGCCGAGCGGTCGCGCCAGGTGGCGATGGCCAGGTAGAGGAGGTAGGCGACGCCGGCGTATTTGAGGAGTTGGAAGGCGAGCGCGCTGGTGTGCATGACGGCGGCGAGGCCGAGCACGGTGGCCAGCAGGTGGGGCACGATGCCCAGGGTGCAGCCGAGTGAGGCGAACAGGCTGGCCCGCTTTCCCTGCACCAGCCCGGCGGACACGGTGAACACCACGCCTGTGCCGGGGATGAGGACGACGATGAGGGAGGTGATCAGGAATTCCAGGGTGATCATGTGGTGGCTCCTTTTAGGGTGGTCATGTTGCCATAGGGCGTGGTTTTGGTTCGTGTGGCTTGGCTGGGGTGACTTGGTCTCGGGGCCCTTGTGCCAACTTGGTCTCGGGGCCGCTGGTGCGGGTGGCCGTTCTCCGGCGCTGCTCGCGGACGGCTGCCCGGGCGCTCGCATACCGCTTCGTCAATACCACCCGCTCACTCACCCTCTGTGGCAACCGCGAATGGGCGCCTGCGCCCGGCCACCCGCACCATCGACCCAGTGGCATGGTTGGAATTCAAGTGGTTGAATTCAAGTTTCACTTGAATGGCGTTCCATTCCCTCCCTCTCGACGGATGGTGGGGTTCGCGGGCGCAGGCGCCCATTCGCGGTTGCCACAGAGCCTGAGTGAGGGGGCGGAGTTGACGAGGTAACGGTGGCGAACCCGGGCAGCCGTCCGCGAGCAGCGCCGGAGAACGCGGACCACGCCATCCGGCAGCGCGAGGTGCAAGGTCAGAAACTAGCGCGAGTCCTCAGGCCGCCACTCCCGAAAAAACCGGATGCGTTCCAAGTGATCCGGATGGCTGCCAATCGCGATGGGCAACGACACACGGTCCTCCTCATCCTGCGGAGAAGAGTCCTTGTCGGCCTCAACAAGCATGCGCTCGAAAAACACCGCCATGGCCGCCGGCGGCACACCCCCCGCGTGCATCAGCCGAGCCGCATGCGCATCCGCGCGCCGCTCGGTGTCGCGCGAATAGGCCTGGGTCGCCAACGTCGCCGGCACCGTGGCCAGAAAACCGCTCGCATCCCCCAACACCACCCCCACCAATGCACTGATCAGACTCGCGCGCACCACCATGTCCAGCCCATCGCGGTGCTCCACATGGCCCAACTCGTGCGCCAACACACCCACCAACGCATCCGGCTGGTCGTGCAACAACTCCACCAACTCGTCCGTCATCACCATGTAACCACCCGGCAACGCAAACGCATTCGCGCCCAACACCGGCGAGGCATGGAACGCCAGCTCCCAGTGCGGCGCATCCCCCTGCGGATAAGCACGATCCACCAGCGACTTGAAACGCTGGCGCAACTCGTCCTGCCGCTTCTGCGGCAAGGCGCTGGGCCGCAGAAACAGGCGGTCCAGCTGCTGCAAGCTCTGCTGACCCACATGCCGGTCCAGCGAATCCGGCACCTGGTGCGCCAGCGTCTGGCTCAACCACGGCACGCCCCACAACCAGGCGGCCCCCAGGAACACCACCGAACCCGCGAGCGCCACCAGCGCGGCGCGCCAGCTCTGCATCCAGCCCACCACCGCGCTATCCTGCAAACCGCTGGCCTGCGCCCAGGCGTCCCACGCCGCCGCATCGGCGTGCTGGATGAGACCGCCGTCGGGCAACTCGGCCTGACGCTGGCCGTGCGTGCGCCGCTCGGGCCAGCGCACGCGCGCCAGCGGGTAGCGCCGCGTGTCCTCACCCGCTTGCATGAGCAGCTCGCCCGCCTCCACGCGCAGCGTCACCGCGCGCGGCTTGGGCGACTGGCCGTCGAACCACTGGCTGTGCAGCGAGGCCGGCGCAGCGCCCATCAGAGCCCCATGTCCATGCCGAAGAAGTCGCCGGCCGCGTCGCCCAGCACCCCCTTGCCGGCCTGCTGCGCGCTCGCCAGCCAGTCATCCACCGGCCCATCGACCGCCAAGGACATGGCCTCGAGCTTCAGGCGCGCGGTGCGCACCTTGGCGAAGGGCCAGTACAGGCCCAGCGTCACCACGATCAGCAGCCAGTTGACCAGGGTGACGCGGAACAGGCTGCGAAAGCGCAGCGCGCTGCCGAAGCGGACCTTCTCGCTGCGCGTGCCGTTCCACAGCAGGTCCTGGAAACGCGCGCCGAAGTACGGGGCGCTCACCAGCGGGATCAGCAGGTAGATCACCCCCAGCGCCACCGGCACCACCAGCGCCACCAGGGCCCGCCGCTGGCCGGCCGCCAGGTCGCCGAACATGCCACGCGCCAGCACGAACAGCACCAGGGCGACCAGCGCGGCGCCCACCAGGCCCACCAGCAGGCTCACACCTCCCGTTTTCAGGAACAGCCCGTAGAAGCGGCCGGTGCCGGTGTCCAGCTGCGTGCGCTGCTGCGCGAACACATAGCCCCCATGCTGGTAGCGTTTGATGCGCGCCAGGAGCCAGGGCATGAGCGCCGTGAAGAGCAGCACCACCGAGCCGATCACGATGCCGCTGCGCCGGGCCACCTCGGGCGCCATCTCTTCGCCTTCGGTCACGGCGGGCAGGAACAGCACGAAGGCCAGCGCGGGCAGGAAGAAGGGCAGCATGCTGAGGTAGGCGCCCTTCAGATCCCCCGCGAAGCTCAGGCGCACGCCGCGCCAGCTGGTGTTGCGCAGCCGGAACTGCAGCGAGGCGCGCCACAGCGCGGGCCAGAGCACCATGAAAACCAGCAGCGCGATCCACGCCAGGTGGGGCAGGAAGTTCGACACCGCCCAGTAACCCACGCCCAGCAGCAGCACCAGCAGGTAGCCGCGGAACATCTTCCAGGGGTCGGCGTGGAAGCCCAGCGGGTCGCCGCCGACCAGGGTGTTGTTCTGGAAGTAGGCGATGCGCCGCGCGCGCGCGAACGGCGCATACAGGGTGAGGGTGACCAGCGTGAGCAGCAGGTTCACGATCCAGATGCGGAAGTACTCGCTGCCCGAGCCGGTGAACCGGATGTCCAGCGCCTGCGCCGCCGCCGCGGCGCGCTCATCCGCCAGCGCCACGGTGGGCGCGAAATCGTCCTGTTGTGCCATCCCCGTCCCTTGAAATTGAAAAATTGGGAGGCATCCTAGCACCGAGCCCCCATTCACGCCCGGCCCCCAAAACCGGCACACTCTGCACCATGCCCACACCCTCCTCCGACCGCCCCAAAGCCGAATCGCCCACCTCGCTCGGCGGCCTGCTGCCCTTCATGCGGCCCTACCGCACCCAGATCGTGCTGGCGATGCTGTTCCTGGTGCTGGCGGCCGTTGCCACGCTGCTGTTTCCGGTGGCCCTGCGCGGCCTGATCGACGGCGGCCTGGTGGCGGGCGATCGCAGCGCGCAGGCCATGGGGCTGCGCGGCCACTTCCTCGAACTCTTCGCCGTGGCGGTGGCCCTGGGCCTGTTCTCCGCCGCGCGCTTCTACCTGGTGAGCTGGCTGGGCGAACGCATCACGGCCGACCTGCGCCACGCGGTCTACAGCCACGTGCTGCGGCAGAGCCCGCAGTTCTTCGAGACCACGCAGACCGGCGAGGTGCTCTCGCGCCTGACCACCGACACCACGCTGGTGCAGACCGTGGTGGGCTCCTCGCTCTCCATGGGCCTGCGCAATGGCGTGATGGGCATCGGCGCGCTGATCATGCTGGTGTGGACCAACCCGTATGTGATGCTGCAGGTGCTGCTGATCATCCTGCTGGTGGTGCTGCCCAGCATGTGGTTCGGGCGGCGCGTGCGCAAGCTCTCGCGCGCCAGCCAGGACCGCGTGGCCGACTCCAGCGCGATCGCGGCCGAGGTGCTCAACGCCATCCCCATCGTGCAGAGCTACACCGCCGAAGACCGCGAGGCGGGGCGCTTCAAGGACTCGACGGAGAGCGCCTTCGTCACCGCCATCCGCCGCACCAAGGCCCGCGCCGGCATGGTGGCCTTCATCATCATCAGCACGGCCGCGCTGCTGCTCTGGGGCCTGTACCAGGGCACACAGGCGGTGCTGGCCGGCACCATCACGCCCGGGCACCTGGGCCAGACCGTGGTCTACATCATCATCCTGGCCGGTGCGGTGGGGGTGCTGGGCGAGGTGTATGGCGACCTGCTGCGCGCCGCGGGCGCGAGCGAACGACTGATGGAGCTGCTGGCCAGTGAATCGCCGGTGCAGTCACCCGCGCGGCCCTTGCAGGCGCCGGCACCGCAAGGCGGCAGCGCGCTGGCCTTCGACGACGTCACCTTCCACTACCCCTCGCGCCCGGCGCAGGCGGCGCTCAGCGGTTTCACGCTGGCCGTGCAGCCGGGGCAGACGGTGGCGCTGGTCGGGCCCAGCGGCGCGGGCAAGACGACCGTGTTCGGCCTGCTGCTGCGCTACTACGACCCGGCGCTGGGCAGCATCCGGCTCGACGGCGTGCCGATCGACCAGCTGGACCTGCACGCGCTGCGCCAGCGCATCGGCATCGTGCCGCAGGACCCGGTGATCTTCTCCAGCAGCGCGATGGAGAACATCCGCTACGGCAAGCCCGGCGCGAGCGACGCCGAGGTGCGCGCGGCGGCGGCCGCCGCGTTCGCCGACGAGTTCATCGAGAAACTGCCCGAGGGTTACGACACCTTCCTGGGCGAGCGCGGCGTGCGGCTCTCGGGCGGGCAGCGCCAGCGCATCGCGATCGCGCGCGCCATGCTCAAGAACCCGCCCCTGCTGCTGCTCGACGAGGCCACCAGCGCGCTGGACGCGCAGAGCGAGCGCATGGTGCAGGCCGCGCTGGAATCGGCCATGAAGGACCGCACCACGCTCGTGATCGCCCACCGCTTGGCCACGGTGCAGCAGGCCGACCGCATCGTGGTGCTCGACCACGGCCGGCTGGTGGAACAGGGCACGCACGCCGAGCTGGTGGCGCAGGGCGGCGTGTACGCGGGGCTGGCGGCGCTGCAGTTCAACGTGTAGCCCATCTGTAGAAAAAAGTTCAACTATGCAATCTATGCATAACACGATGGCATCATGGCCTTGGACATGAGGAAGGCATCTCCGTAAGCTTCCGCTTGTTGGCTCAGCACAGGGCCACACACCACAAGGAATCTTCCATGTCACAAACACCGCCCCTTCCGGCCGGCAGCGCCACCAGCGCCCCGGCCGTTTTCACGCAAGCCCTCCCCTCCTACCTCGACCCCAAGCACCTCGGCCCCTGGGGCGTCTACCTGCAACAGGTGGACCGTGTCGCGCCCTACCTGGGCCCGCTGGCGCGCTGGGTCGACACCCTCAAGCGGCCCAAGCGCACGCTGATCGTGGACGTGCCGATCCACCTGGACAACGGCACCGTGGCCCACTTCGAGGGTTACCGCGTGCAGCACAACACCTCGCGCGGCCCGGGCAAGGGTGGTGTTCGTTTCCACCAGGACGTGACGCTGTCCGAGGTGATGGCCCTGTCGGCCTGGATGTCGATCAAGAACGCGGCGGTGAACGTGCCCTACGGCGGTGCCAAGGGCGGCATCCGCGTGGACCCGCGCCAGCTCACGATCGGTGAGCTCGAGCGCGTGACGCGCCGCTACACGAGCGAGATCGGCATCATCATCGGTCCGACCAAGGACATCCCGGCGCCGGACGTGAACACGAACGAGCAGATCATGGCCTGGATGATGGACACCTACTCGATGAACGAGGGTGCCACCGCCACCGGCGTGGTCACCGGCAAGCCGGTGGACCTGGGCGGCTCGCTGGGCCGGCGCGAGGCCACGGGCCGCGGCGTGTTCACCGTGGGCGTGGAAGCGGCGCGCCGCATCGGCCTGGACGTGTCCACCGCGCGCGTGGCCGTGCAGGGCTTCGGCAACGTGGGCGGCGTGGCCGGCAAGCTGTTCGCCGAGGCCGGCGCCAAGGTGGTCGCGGTGCAGGACCACGGCGGCACCATCTACCGCGAGGCCGGCCTCGACGTGCCCGCGCTGCTGGACCATGTGAAGCGCGCCGGCACGGTGGCGGGTTTTGCCGGTGCCGAAGTGATGGCCAACGACGCCTTCTGGGACGTGCCCTGCGACATCCTCATCCCCGCCGCGCTCGAATCGCAAATCACCGAGGCCAACGCCGGCCGCATCCAGGCGCGCATGGTGATCGAGGGCGCCAACGGCCCGACCACGCCGCAGGCCGACGACATCCTGCACGAGCGCAACGTGCTGGTGCTGCCCGACGTGATCGCCAACGCCGGCGGCGTGACGGTGAGCTACTTCGAGTGGGTGCAGGACTTCTCCAGCTTCTTCTGGAGCGAGGACGAGATCAACGCCCGCCTGGTCAAGATCATGAAGGACGCCTTCGCCGCCGTGTGGCAGGTGGCCGACGAGAACAAGGTGAGCCTGCGCACGGCGACCTTCATCGTGGCCTGCAAGCGCATCCTGCACGCGCGCGACCTGCGAGGCCTGTATCCGTAACTCCCCCTGCGCCGCTGCGCGGCTTCCCCCCTCTCTGGCGCGCCTTCGGCGCTTGGAGGGGGGACGATGCCTGTGGCCCGGCGAAGCCGGTTCCACGGCATCTCTGGGGTGAGGCACGCGCCTCGGAGAGGCTACTGCAGCGTTTCTTTGATGCCGGGCACGGAGGGCAAGGCGATCACCTCGATGCCCTCCTCCATGAGTTCGAGGGCTTCCTGCGGGCTGGCCTGGCCCCGGATCTGCCGATGCTCGACCTCGCCATGGTGCATGGCCCGGGCTTCGTCGGCGAAACGTTCACCCACGTCTTCGGTGTTCGCCATCACCTCGCGCAGCGCCTGCATGATGCGCGCCTGCATGGCCACCAGGTCGGGCTGGCCACCGTGGTTGCTCATGGCCACCGCGGTGCCGGCGGCCGGTTCGGCCGGCGCCTGCGCCTCCTGGCGACCGGCGCGCAGATTCAGCCTCGGTGCCGAGAGCTTCTTCTGAATGTGCACATCGCCACACATCGGGCACGACACCAGGCCGCGCTCGAGCTGGCTCGTGTAGTCGTCTTCGGAGCCGAACCAGCCTTCGAACTCGTGCTGGTGCGCGCACTGCAGGTTGAGGACCTTCATGCCCCGGATTGTCCCGCATCCGCCCCGTTCGGGTGGGTGGCCCACTCCAGAACCCATTCGCCGCGCTGCACGTTCTGCAGCCACATGGAGCCGATCAGGGTCTTGCAGTCGATCACCTCGCCGCTGAAACACCAGGCCTGCAGCTCGGCGGGGGTGGCGGCGAACACGTCCAGGAATTCGCCTTCGTCGAGCTGGCGCTCACCGAGCGTGAGGCCGCGCGCGAACCAGATGTCGATGACTTCGTCGGAATAGGCGATGGTGGGCGCGAGCCGGCCGGCGAAGGCCCATTCGCGGGCGCTGTAGCCCGTTTCCTCGAGCAGCTCGCGCTGCGCGCACGCCAGGCTGCCCTCGCCCGCGTCGAGCTTGCCGGCGGGGAATTCGATCATCACCGCCTGCATGGGGTGGCGGAACTGCCGCTCCATCACCACGCGGCCATCGTCCAGCAGGCCGATCACCATCACGGCGCCCGGGTGCAGCACGAACTCGCGCGTGGCGTGGGCGCCATCGGGCATGCGCACGGTGTCGCGCACCACGTGCAGGAAATGCCCGCGCAGCAACTCGGTGCGCGACAGCGGGGTTTCTCGGAGGTGGCTGTCGTCGGCCATGGGCAGCTCGGCCATCAGCCGCGGCGGCGAAACAGGTAGCGGTAGACGAAGCCGGGGAAGGCCAAGGTCAGGAACATCGAACCCGTGGTGGCGTAGAACTCCCAGCCCTGGGGGGCGATCTGGCCGGCGTCGCGTTCGAGCGCCAGGCCCAACGCACCGACCAAGAAGTACAGCAGCACCAGTTCACCCACGCGCATCCACAGCGTCTTGGGCGCGCGGCGCGGCAGCACGGCCAGCCAACGGTTGTTGAGGAAAGGCAGGTTGGCCGCGACGAAGGCGGTGATCAGCACCAGCCAGACAGAGAGTGTGTGGGTCATGGAACGGTGTGAGCCGGCGGCCACCGGCAAGTTCACCGGTGCGCCGCCAACGCGATCAGGCCAGCAGTTGCGCCACGGCCTGGGCGCACAGGGTCATGAGGCCGCCAGGCACGATGCCGAGCACCAGCACCAGCAGGCCGTTGACCGAGAGCACCGCGCGCGCGTCCAGCCCGGCCTCGATCTCGGCGGTCTGCGTGGGCGCATCGAAGTACATGATCTTGACCACGCGCAGGTAATAGAACGCGCCGATCAGCGACATGATCACCGCGAACACGGCCAGGCCCACATAGAACGCGGCGCTCGAAGCCAGCAGCGCCTGCAGCACGGCGAGCTTGGCGTAGAAACCCACCAGCGGCGGCACACCGGCCAGCGAGAACATGCAGACCGCCATGACGCCGGCGTACAGCGGGCTGCGCTGGTTCAGGCCGGCCAGGTCGCTGATGTTCTCCGACTCGAAGCCGCTGCGCGAGAGCAGCAGGATCACACCGAAGGTGCCCAGCGTGGTCAGCACGTAGGTGACGACATAGAACATGGACGAGCCGTAGGCGTTGGCCATGTTGCTGCTGTCCAGGCCGTCGGCGCCCTGCACCACGCCCGCGAGCAGGCCCAGCATCAGGAAGCCCATCTGCGCGATGGTCGAGAAAGCCAGCATGCGCTTGAGGTTGTTCTGCGCGATGGCGGCGAGGTTGCCCACCAGCAGCGACATGACGGCGAGCACCGCGAGCATCTGCTGCCAGTCCACGGCCAGCGGCTGCAGGCCTTCGACCAGCAGGCGGATCACGATGGCGAAGGCGGCCAGCTTGGGTGCGCCACCGATCATCAGGGTGATGGCGGTCGGCGCACCGTGGTACACGTCGGGCACCCACATGTGGAAGGGCACCACGCCGAGCTTGAAGGCCAGGCCGGCCACCACGAACACCAGGCCAAGGGTGAGCACCTGCGGCGAGCCCACGAGCGTGTCGTCGCCGCCCGCGATGGTCAGCATCACCTCGGTGAGGTTCAGCGAACCGGTGGCGCCATAGACCATGGACAGGCCGTAGAGCAGGAAACCGCTGGCCAGCGCGCCCAGCACGAAGTACTTCATGGCCGCTTCCGTGGCCTTCACGTCGTCGCGGCGCAGCGCCACCAGGGCGTAGCTGGAGAGCGTGAGCAGCTCCAGGCCGAGGTAGATCACCAGGAAGTGGTGGCTGGAGATCATGACGAACATGCCCAGCAGCGCGAACATGCCCAGGCTGAACAGCTCGCCGCCGCGCAGCATGTCGCGCTGGCCCGAGTAGGCGCGGCCGTACACGAAGGTGACCATCATGGCGATGGAGGCGAAGCACTTGAGCCAGTTGCCCATGGGGTCGCTGACGATCATGCCGCCGAAGCCGTAGACGGTGTTGCCCGAGCTCGCGGCCAGGCCCTGCAGCACCGCGATGACGCCCAGCGTCAGCAGCGTCAGGCCGTAGGTGACGCCGCGCAGCGGCGTCTTCACCGCCAGATCGACCAGCGCGATCACGCAGGCCATCGTCATCAGGAGGATTTCTGGGTAGGCCGCGACCCAGCTGAGCTTGTCAATCATGTGAGCGTTCTCTCGTGTAGCGTGAGCTCAGTTCAGTTTGGAGATGGCGACGTGGCGCAACAGTTCGGCCACGGACGCATCCATCACGTCGGTGAAGGGCTTGGGATAGACACCCATGTAGAGCACGGCCAGCGCCAGCACGCCCAGCACCAGGAATTCGCGCGCGTTGATGTCGACCAGGGCCTTGACGTTGTCGTTGCCCACGCTGCCGAGGTAGACCCGCTTGTACATCCACAGCGAGTACGCGGCGCCGAAGATCAGGGCCGAGGCGGCCAGCAGGCCGATCCAGAAGTTGGCCTTGACGGCGGCGATGATGACCATCCACTCGCCCACGAAACCGGCGGTGCCCGGCAGGCCGCAATTGGCCATGGTGAAGAGCAGCGCAAAGGCGGCGAACTTGGGCATGGTGTTGACCACGCCGCCGTAGTCGGCGATCTCGCGCGAGTGCACGCGGTCGTACAGCACGCCGATGCCCAGGAACATCGCGGCCGAGACGAAGCCGTGAGCGATCATCTGCACGATCGCGCCGGAGACGCCGAGGTCGCTGAAGACGAAGAAGCCCAGGGTGACGAAGCCCATGTGGGCGACCGACGAATAGGCCACGAGTTTCTTCATGTCCTGCTGCACCATGGCGACCAGGCCCACGTAGATCACGGCGATGAGCGAGAGCGCGATCATCAGCCAGGCCCATTCGTGCGCGGCATCGGGCAGGATGGGCAGCGAGAAGCGCAGGAAACCGTAGGCACCCAGCTTGAGCATGATGGCCGCCAGCACGGCCGAACCGCCGGTGGGGGCTTCCACGTGCACGTCGGGCAGCCAGGTGTGCACCGGCCACATCGGCACCTTCACCGCGAAGGCGGCGAAGAAGGCGAAGAACAGCAGGGTCTGCGCGGTGCCGCCCAGGGGCAGCTTGTACCAGTCGGCCAGCGCGAAGCTGCCGCCGGACTGCGTGTACAGGTAGATCAGGGCCACCAGCATGAGCAGCGAGCCCAGCAAGGTGTACAGGAAGAACTTGAAGGCCGCGTAGATCTTGTTCGGGCCACCCCAGATGCCGATGATCAGGTACATCGGGATCAGCGTGGCTTCGAAGAACACGTAGAACAGCATCGCGTCCTGCGCGCTGAAGACACCGATCATCAGGCCCGAGAGGATCAGGAAGGCGCCCATGTACTGGTTGACGCGCGAGGTGATCGACTCCCAGCTCGCCACCACCACCACCACGTTGATGAAGGCGGTCAGCAAGATCAGCCAGAGCGAGATGCCATCCACGCCCAGGTGGTAGTTGACGTTGAAGTTCTCGATCCAGGCGCGCTTCTCGACGAACTGCATGGCGGCGGTGCCCAGCTCGAAGCCGGTGTACAGCGGCACGGTGACGGCCAGGCCGGCAATGGCGCCCACCAGCGCGACCCAGCGCACCACGTGCGCCTGATCGTCGCGGCCCAGGGCCAGCAGCACGACGCCGAAGAAGATCGGCGTCCAGATTGCAAGGCTCAGCAAACCCATCTTGTTATCCCTCTTCTTATTTGGCGAGCCAGACGAAATACGTCATGAACAGCAGCACGCCCACGATCATCATGAGCGCGTAGTGGTAGAGGTAACCGGTCTGCGCGCGGCGCACGACCGAGGACACCACACCCACCAGCTTCCAGCTGGCGTTGACCACGCCGCCTTCGATCACGCCCCGGTCGCCGCCCTTCCAGAGGCCGACACCCAGCGCGCGCGCGCCACGGGCCAGCACGTTCTCGTTGAACCAGTCCAGGTAGTACTTGTTCTCCAGCACCACGATCAGCGGGCGCAGCGCGCGCGCGATGGCGGCCGGCACGGCCGGGTTGATCAGGTACATGTACCAGGCGCACACCGCGCCGGCCAGCGCCAGGTACAGCGGCGCGGTCGACAGCGCGTGGGTCGCCATGGCCAGGGGGCCGTGGAACATCTCGCCGAACTTCACCATGGCCGGGTGGGCCGCGGTGTTGATGGTGATGGCGTCCTTGAAGAAGTCACCGAACAGCATGGGCTGGATGGTGATGAAACCGATCACCACCGAAGGAATGGCCAGCAGCAGCAGCGGCACCGTCACCACCCAGGGCGACTCGTGCGGCTTGCCATCGCCGTGGCCGTGCCCATGGTCGTCGTGGTGGTCGCCATGGTCATCGTGGTGACCGTGGTGGGCGTCCGGGTTCTGGTCGTAGCGCTCCTTGCCGTGGAACACCAGGAAGTAGAGGCGGAACGAGTAGAACGAGGTGACGAACACGCCCGCGAGCACCGCGAAGTGCGCGAAGCCGGCGGCGGGCAGGTTGCTGAAGTGCACCGCCTCGATGATGCTGTCCTTGGAATAGAAACCGGAGAACAGCGGCGTGCCGATCAGGGCCAGCGTGCCCAGCAGCGAGGTGATCCAGGTGATGGGCATGTACTTGCGCACGCCACCCATCCAGCGGATGTCCTGGTTGTGGTGCAGACCCATGATGACCGAGCCGGCGGCCAGGAACAGCAGCGCCTTGAAGAAGGCGTGGGTCATCAGGTGGAACACGGCCACCGAGTAGGCGGAGGCGCCCAGCGCCACCGTCATGTAGCCCAGCTGCGAGAGCGTGGAGTACGCCACCACGCGCTTGATGTCGTTCTGGATGATGCCCAGGAAACCCATGAACAGCGCGGTGATCGCGCCGATGACCAGGATGAAGTTGAGCGCGGTGTCCGACAGCTCGAACAGCGGCGACATGCGCGCGACCATGAAGATGCCGGCGGTCACCATGGTGGCGGCGTGGATCAGCGCCGAGATGGGCGTGGGGCCTTCCATGGAGTCGGGCAGCCAGACGTGCAGCGGGAACTGCGCGCTCTTGCCCATGGCGCCGATGAACAGGCAGATGCAGATCACGGTGATCAGCATCCAGTCGGTGCCGGGGAAGCCCAGCGTACCGAGTTCGGGCGCCTTGGCGAACACCTCGGTGTAGTTCATGGTGCCAGCGTAGGCCACGATCAGGCCGATGCCGAGGATGAAGCCGAAGTCGCCCACGCGGTTGACCAGGAAGGCCTTCATGTTGGCGAAGATGGCCGTGGGCTTGTTGAACCAGAACCCGATCAGCAGGTAGGACACCAGGCCCACCGCTTCCCAGCCGAAGAACAGCTGCAGCAGGTTGTTGCTCATGACCAGCATGAGCATGGAGAAGGTGAACAGCGAGATGTAGGCGAAGAAGCGGTTGTAGCCGTCGTCCTCTTCCATGTAGCCGATGGTGTAGAGGTGCACCATGAGCGAGACGAAGGTGACGACCACCATCATCATCGCGGTGAGGCCATCGACCAGGAAGCCGATCTCCATCTTCAGGCCGCCCACCACCATCCAGGTGTAGATGGTCTCGTTGAAGCGCGCGCCGTCCACGGCCACGCTCTTGAGCGTCATGGCCGAGAGGATGAAGGCCACCAGCACGCCCAGGATGGTGAAGGTGTGCGAGGCGCGGCGGCCGATCACGTTGCCGCCGAAGGTGGTGCCCAGGATGCCGGCGATCGCCGAACCCAGCAATGGGGCCAGCGGAACGGCGAGCAAGGTGCTTGCAGAGAGGGTGGTGCTCATGGGGTTCTTGCCTGAGTTCTCGTGTGGGGTGGCCCTGGCCTCAACCCTTGAGGGTGTTGAGTTCTTCGACGCTGATCGACGACTTGTTGCGGAACAGCAGCACCAGAATGGCCAGACCGATCGCCGATTCGGCGGCGGCCACGGTCAGGATGAAAAACACGAAGACCTGGCCGTGCATGTCGCCCAGGAAATGCGAGAAGGCCACGAAGTTCATGTTCACGGCCAGCAGCATCAGTTCGATGGCCATGAGCAGAACGATGAGGTTCTTGCGGTTCAGGAAGATGCCCACGACCGAGATCGCGAACAGGATCGCGCCGACGGCGAGGAAATGGCCCAGCGAGACGGTCATGGTTTCTGGCCCTCCTGGGCGGCTGCCGCTTCGGCGGCGGGGGCGGCTTTCTGCGTGGCGTTCATGGGCAGCACCACCAGGCGGTCGCTGGCGCGCACGTGCACCTGCAGATTGGGGTTGATGGCCTTGCTGTCCTTGCGCTGGCGCAGGGTCAGCGCGATGGCCGCGATCATGGCCACCAGCAGGATCACGGCGGCCACTTCGATCGGGTATAGGTACTCGGTGTACAGCAGCACGCCCAGTTCACGGGTGTTGGAGTAGCCCGGGTCGGCGGCCACCGCGCCCGGATTGCCCGTGACCGTGGGGAAACCGGCCCACAGCACGGCGATGAGTTCGGCCGCCACGAAGGCGCCGAGCAAGGCCGCCACCGGGAAGTGCTTCCAGAAGCCCTGGCGCACCGTGTCCAGGTTGATGTCCAGCATCATCACGACGAAGAGGAACAGCACCATCACCGCGCCCAGGTACACCAGCACCAGCGTGATGCCCAGGAACTCGGCGCGCAGCAACAGCCACAGCGCCGCCGCCTGCGAGAACGCGAGCATGAGGTGCAGCACGGCATGCACCGGGTTGCGCGCGGTGATCACGCGGTAGCCTGCGTACAGCAGCACCGCGGCGAACAGGTAGAAAAAGCCGGTCTGGTAATCCATGGCGTCGTGGTTCTTGTGTCGTCTGGTCCGGCCGAATCGGTTCGGCGCCGGTCAGCGGTAGGGGGCGTCGGAGGCCCGGGCGGCGGCGATCTCGGATTCGTAGCGGTCGCCCACGGCCAGCAGCATCTCCTTGGTGAAATACAGGTCGCCGCGCTTCTCGCCGTGGTATTCGAGGACGTGCGTCTCGACGATGGAATCGACCGGGCAGCTTTCTTCGCAGAAGCCGCAGAAGATGCACTTGGTCAGGTCGATGTCGTAGCGCGTGGTGCGGCGCGAACCATCGGCGCGCACATCGGATTCGATGGTGATCGCCATCGCCGGGCAGACGGCTTCGCAGAGCTTGCAGGCGATGCAGCGCTCTTCACCGTTCTCGTAACGGCGCAGGGCGTGCAGGCCACGGAAGCGCGGCGACAGCGGCGTCTTCTCCTCGGGGAACTGCACCGTGACCTTGCGCTTGAAGGCGTAGCGGCCCGTTAGGGCCATGCCCTTGAACAGCTCCACCAGCAGGAAACTGTTGAAGAAATCGCGGAAGGAGAACGGCGCGGCGTGCGCGGACGGCGCGGTGGAATTGGCGGTGGTGGTGGACATGGTCGTTCGCCCGGCTTATTTCCAGAGGTTCCACGGGGTCTGCATGAGCGCGCCCACGAGGAGCAGCCAGATCAGCGTGACAGGGATGAAGATCTTCCAGCCCAGACGCATGATCTGGTCGTAGCGGAAGCGGGGGAAGGTGGCGCGGATCCAGATGAACATGGACACCACGACACAGGTCTTGATGCCGAGCCAGATCCAGCCGGGAATGAAGTCGAGCGCGGCGATCGGCGACAGCCAGCCGCCCAGGAACATCAGCACGGCCAGCACGGACACCAGCCACATGCTGGCGTACTCGGCCAGGAAAAAGATGGCGAAGCCCATGCCCGAGTACTCGACCATGTGGCCGGCCACGATCTCGGCCTCGCCTTCGACCACGTCGAAGGGGTGGCGGTTGGTTTCGGCCACGCCGGAGATCAGGTAGACGAAGAAGATCGGCAGCAGGGGCAGCCAGTTCCAGGACAGGAAGCCCAGGCCCATGTTGGCGCCCATGCCGCGCGCCTGAGAGGCCACGATCTCGCCCAGGTGCAGGCTGCCGGCGGTCATGACCACCACCAGGAAGCAGAAGCCGATGGCGATTTCGTAGCTCACCATCTGTGCCGAGGCGCGCAGCGCGCCCAGGAAGGCGTACTTGGAGTTGGACGCCCAGCCGGCGATGATCACACCGTAGACCTCGATCGAGGTGATGGCCAGGATCACCAGCAGGCCGGCGTTCACGTTGGCGATGATCGCCTCCGGGCCGAAAGGAATCGCGACCCACGCGGCCAACGCCGGCATGATGGCCATGACGGGGCCGAGGCGGAACAGGCCGTTGCTGGCCGCGCTGGGGCGGATCAGTTCCTTGGTCAGCAGCTTGAGCGCGTCGGCGATCGGTTGCAGCAGGCCGAAGGGGCCCACGCGGTTGGGACCGTGGCGCACCTGGATCCAGCCGAGCAGCTTGCGCTCCCACAGCGTGAGGTAGGCCACCGCGCCCATCAGGGGAGCGAGCACGACCACGATCTTGATCAGGTTCCAGATGACGGGCCAGGCACCGGTGGCCCACCAGTCGGCGGCGATCAGGCCCAGGCCGCCGTTGTACATCGCATCGATCACGCTGCGGCTCCTTCCAGGGCTTGAGCGGTCCGCGCATCGGCGGTGAGTTGCAGGGCGGTCGAGCGGCGCACCAGGCCGTCGAGCTGGTAGATGGACGCCACGCAGGGCGCCACTTCGGCGGGCGACGTGTCGATCGCCGCGCTGCTCGCGTTGGACAGGCGGGCGGCATCAACCACGGCGCCGTTGCTCACGCCCGGCAGCGCCGCGGCCAGCACGGCCTGCGACGAATCGGCGTCGAAGCCCGGCAGGTCCAGCAGGTTGCCGAGCACGCGCAGCACCTTCCAGGCCGGGCGCGTGTCGCCCAGCGGGCGCACGACGGCGTGGAAGCCTTGCAGGCGGCCTTCGGCGTTCACGAAGGAACCCGAGGTTTCGGTGAACGGCGCGATGGGCAGCAGCACGTCGCTCACGTCGAGGTTGGTCTTGAAGGGGCTGAGGGTGACGACCATGCCGGCCGCCGCCAGACCCGTGGCACCGACGGCGGTGTCCTGGGCGGGTTCGGTGTTGAGCAGGATGGCGGCCTTGAGCTGGCCCACCAGCATCTGGCCGGCGTTCAGACCGCCCTGCCCCGGCACGGCGTTCACCAGCTGCGCGCCCACGGTGTTGGCCGCTTCGCTGAAGTAACCCACCGTGGCGCCAGTCTGCTGCGCGATCCAGTTCGCGAGCGCGAGCAGGCTGGCCGCCTTGGCGTGGTGCGCTGCCGCGTTGCCCAGCAGAATGGCTTTCTGTTCGCCACCCAGCAGGGACTTGGCCACCGCGCGGTGCGCGTCCGTGGCCTCGCCACTCACCGGTGCAGCGGCACCCGTTTCGGCGCCGATGGCGGCCGCGATGCCGGCCAGCGCCGACACCCACAGGCCGCTGTCGGCCAGCACGGTGTTCTTCACCGGCATGGCCCAGTCCTGCGCCACGGCGTTGAGCACGTTGACCTGCGCGCCCTTGCGCTGGGCCTGGCGGATGCGCTGCGCGAACAGCGGGTGGTCCTTGCGCAGGTTGGAACCGATCACGAGCACGCGCTGCAGCGTGGAGAGCGATGCGATCGGCAGGCCCAGCCAGCGGGCAGCACCGGTGGGTGCCGTGTTCGAGAAATCGGCGTGGCGCAGGCGCGCGTCGATGTTCTGGCTGCCCAACCCCCGCACCAGGGCACCGGCCAGGGCCAGCTCTTCGAGCGTGCTGTGCGGGCTGGCCAGCAGGCCGATGGCGGCGGCGCCGTGGTCGGCCTTGACCTGCTTCAGGCCATTGGCCACGTACTCGAGCGCGGTCTGCCAGTCGACCGTCTTCCATTCACCGCCCTGCTTGAGCATGGGCGAGGTCAGGCGTTCTTCGCTGTTGACGGCTTCGTACGAGAAGCGGTCACGGTCGGCGATCCAGCATTCGTTGACGGCTTCGTTTTCCAGCGGCACCACGCGCATGACCTTGTGGTTCTTCACCTGGACGATCAGGTTGGCGCCGGTGGAGTCGTGCGGGCTCACGCTCTTGCGGCGCGAGAGCTCCCAGGTGCGGGCGCTGTAGCGGAAGGGCTTGCTGGTGAGCGCGCCGACCGGGCAGATGTCGATCATGTTGCCCGAGAGTTCGGAGTCCACCGTGTCGCCCAGGAAGGTCTCGATCTCGGCGTGTTCGCCGCGGTGCGACATGCCCAGCTCCATCACGCCGGCCACTTCCTGGCCGAAGCGCACGCAGCGGGTGCAGTGGATGCAGCGGCTCATCTCTTCCATGGAGATCAGCGGGCCCACGTCCTTGTGGAACACCACGCGCTTTTCTTCTTCGTAGCGCGAACCGGAGCCGCCATAGCCCACGGCCAGATCCTGCAGCTGGCATTCGCCACCCTGGTCGCAGATGGGGCAGTCCAGCGGGTGGTTGATGAGCAGGAACTCCATCACCGACTGCTGAGCCTTGATCGCCTTGTCGCTCTTGGTGCGCACGATCATGCCCTGCGTGACCGGCGTGGCGCAGGCCGGCATGGGCTTGGGCGCCTTCTCCACGTCGACCAGGCACATGCGGCAGTTGGCCGCGATGGACAGCTTCTTGTGGTAGCAGAAGTGGGGGATGTAGGTGCCCGCCTTCTCGGCCGCATGCATGACCATGCTGCCCGGGGGCACTTCCACCTTCTTGCCGTCGAGTTCGATTTCAACCATGGGAATGTCTTCTCTTAAGCGGCCTTGGCGGGCGTCTGAGCAGCCGTGATCTTGGCCTCGAACTCATGCCGGAAGTGTTTGATCATGGCGCGCACCGGCATGGCCGCCGCATCGCCCAGGGCGCAGATGGTGCGGCCCATGATGTTCTCGGCCACGTTGTCGAGCAGCGCCATGTCGGCGGGCTTGCCCAGGCCGCGATCGATGCGGTCCACCATGCGCCAGAGCCAGCCCGTGCCTTCGCGGCAGGGTGTGCACTGACCACAGGATTCGTGCATGTAGAAGTAGGACAGGCGCTTGAGCGACTCGACCATGCAGCGCGAGTCGTCCATCACGATGACGGCACCCGAGCCCAGCATGGAGCCGGCCTTGGCAATGGAATCGTAGTCCATCGTGCACTCCATCATGATGTGCGCGGGCAGCACCGGAGCCGACGAGCCACCGGGGATCACGGCCTTGAGCGTGCGGCCCTTGCGCACGCCACCGGCGAGCTCCAGCAGCTTGCTGAACGGCGTGCCCAATGGCACTTCGTAGTTGCCCGGCATCTCCACGTCGCCCGAGACCGAATAGATCTTGGTGCCACCGTTGTTCGGCTTGCCGCAGGCCAGGTAGGCCGCGCCGCCGTTGCGGATGATCCAGGGCACCGCCGCGAAGGTCTCGGTGTTGTTGATGGTGGTGGGCTTGCCGTACAGGCCGAAGCTGGCCGGGAACGGCGGCTTGAAGCGAGGCTGGCCCTTCTTGCCTTCGAGCGATTCGAGCAGCGCGGTTTCTTCACCGCAGATGTAGGCGCCGAAACCGTGCGCGGCGTGCAGCTGGAAGTTGAAGCCGCTGCCCATGATGCCGTCGCCCAGGAAGCCGGCGGCGCGCGCCTCTTCCAGTGCCGCCTCGAAGCGCTCATAGGCTTCGAAGATCTCGCCGTGGATGTAGTTGTAGCCCACGCTGATGCCCATCGCATACGCCGCGATGGCCATGCCCTCGATGACGATGTGCGGGTTGTACAGCAGGATGTCGCGGTCCTTGCAGGTGCCGGGCTCGCCTTCGTCCGAGTTGCACACCAGGTACTTCTGGCCCGGGAACTGGCGCGGCATGAAGCTCCACTTCAGGCCGGTGGGGAAGCCCGCACCGCCCCGGCCGCGCAGCGCCGATTCCTTGAGCGTGGCGATCACCTGGTCCTGCGTCATGCCCACGACGGGCGGATCACCGGCCGGCGGTGAGCCGTCCTGGCCCAGCACCTTGCGCAGGGCCTGGTAACCACCGCGGGCCACGTAGTCCTCGAGCGACCAGTTGCTGCCATCGAGGCCGGCGTAGATCTGCGGTTCGATGTGGCGGCCGTGGAAGCAGGTCTGCACGCCGGTGGCGCGGAACTGCGAGAGGATCTGCTCGGCGTTCATGCTTGTCCTTCCGAGGCCTGCACGGACGATTTGAGGCCGTCGACCAGCTGGTCCAGCTTCTCATTGCTCATGAAGCTGCACATGTGGCGGTCGTTGACCAGCATCACGGGGGAGTCGGCGCAGGCACCCAGGCATTCGCTCTGCTGCAGCGTGAACAGGCCGTCGACCGTGGTCTCGCCCATGGTGATGCCCAGCTTCTGCTCCAGGTGGTGCAGGGCCTTGTTGCCGTCGCGCAGCTGGCACGGCAGGTTGGTGCAGACGTTGAGCTTGAACTTGCCCACCGGCCGCTGGTTGTACATGTTGTAGAAGGTCGTGACCTCGTGCACCGCGATCGGTTCGACACGCAGGTAGGCGGCCAGCGCCACCTCGGCTTCAGGGCTCACGTGGCCCTCTTCCTGCTGGATGATGGACAGGCAGGCCATCACCGCGGAAATGCGCTGCTCGTCGGGGTACTTCGCGACCTCGCGGTCGAAGCGCCGGATCGTGGCCTCCTGGAAGGACTCGGGCGTGACGGTGCTCATCGGTCGATCTCTCCGAAAACGATGTCCATGGTGCCGATGATGGCCACCGCGTCGGCCAGCATGTGGCCGCGCGCCATCTCGTCCATGGTGGCGAGGTGCGCGAAACCGGGCGCGCGGATCTTCAGGCGGTAGGGCTTGTTGGCGCCATCGCTCACGAGGTAGATGCCGAACTCGCCCTTGGGGTGTTCGACCGCCGCGTAGGCCTCGCCTTCGGGCACGTGGAAACCTTCGGTGAAGAGCTTGAAGTGGTGGATCAGCTCTTCCATGTTGGCCTTCATGGCCTCACGGGCGGGCGCGGCCACCTTGTGGTTGTCGGTGATCACCGGGCCGGGATTGGCGCGCAGCCATTTCGAGCATTGTTCGATGATGCGGTTGGACTGCTTCATCTCCTCCATGCGGACGAGGTAGCGGTCGTAGCAGTCGCCGGTCTTGCCGACCGGGATGTCGAAGTCCATCTGGCCGTACACGTCGTAGGGCTGCTTCTTGCGCAGGTCCCAGGCGATGCCGGAGCCGCGCAACATGGGGCCGGTCATGCCCAGGTTGAGCGCGCGCTCGGGCGTGACCACACCGATGCCGACGGTGCGCTGCTTCCAGATGCGGTTGTCGGTCAGCAGCGTGTGGTATTCGGCCAGGTAGGTCGGGAAGCGCCGGGTGAAGTCGTCGATGAAGTCCAGCAGCGAACCCTGGCGGTTCGTGTTCATCTGCTCCATGGCGCGCGCGTTGCGGATCTTGCTGTGCTTGTACTGCGGCATGCTGTCCGGCAGATCGCGGTACACGCCGCCCGGACGGAAGTAGGCCGCGTGCATGCGCGCACCCGAGACGGCTTCGTACATGTCGAACAGGTCTTCACGCTCGCGGAACGCGTAGATCAGGATGGTCGAGCTGCCGCAATCGTTGCCGTGCGAACCCAGCCACATCAGGTGGTTGAGCAGGCGCGTGATCTCGCTGAACATCACGCGGATGTACTGCGCGCGGATCGGCACCTCGATGCCCAGCAGCTTCTCGATGGCCAGGCAGTAGGCGTGCTCGTTGCACATCATGGACACGTAGTCCAGCCGGTCCATGTAGGGCAGCGACTGGATGTAGGTCTTGTGCTCGGCCAGCTTTTCGGTGGCGCGGTGCAGCAGGCCGATGTGCGGGTCGGCGCGTTGCACGACCTCGCCGTCCAGCTCCAGCACGAGGCGCAGCACGCCGTGCGCGGCCGGGTGCTGCGGGCCGAAGTTCAGGGTGTAGTTCTTGATCTCTGCCATGTCAGGGCTCCCGCCGGGCCGTCCCAAGGGAAGCCCGCGCCCCCTCGGGGGGCAGCGAATACACGAAGTGATGAGCGTGGGGGTGCATCAGTGAAGCCCGCCGTAGTTGTCTTCGCGGATGATGCGCGGCGTGATCTCGCGCGGCTCGATGGTCACCGGCTCGTAGATCACGCGCTGGCGCTCGGCGTCGTAGCGCATTTCGACGTGGCCCGACAGCGGGAAGTCCTTGCGGAACGGGTGGCCGATGAAGCCGTAGTCGGTCAGGATGCGGCGCAGGTCGTCGTGGCCTTCGAAGACGATGCCGTACAGGTCGAAGGCCTCGCGCTCGTACCAGTTGGCCGCGGCCCACAGCGGGGTCACCGACGCCAGCACCGGGAAATCGTCTTCGGGGCAGAACACGCGCACGCGAACGCGGTGGTTGTGGGTGACGGACAGCAGGTGCACCACCGCCGCGAAGCGCTGGCCTTCCCAGCGGCCATCGCCGTAGGTCTGGTAGTCCATGCCGCAGAGGTCGATGAGCTGTTCGAAGCGGGCCTCGGGCGCATCGCGCAGGGTCTGCATGACGGCCAGGTAGTCGGCCGCCTTCACCGTGAGCGTGAGCTCTTCGCGGACCACCTGGAGGGATTGGGCCTTGTCGCCCAGCAGACCCGCCAGCGAGTTCTTCAGCGCCTCGGGCTCGACGGCAGGGGGAGTCATGGCGGTGTCGGTCATGAACAGGGTTCTTTCAGGGCCAGTGACGTGCTAGCGATGTCAGGGGCGCCGCGCTCAGGCACGCGCAATGGTGTGGGTGCGGCGAATCTTCTGCTGCAGCTGGATGATTCCGTACAGCAGCGCCTCGGCCGTGGGCGGGCAGCCGGGCACGTACACGTCCACCGGCACGATGCGATCGCAGCCCCGCACCACCGAATAGCTGTAGTGGTAGTAGCCGCCGCCGTTGGCGCACGAGCCCATGGACAGCACCCAGCGCGGTTCGGCCATCTGGTCGTAGACCTTGCGCAGGGCCGGCGCCATCTTGTTGCACAGCGTGCCGGCCACGATCATCAGATCGGACTGGCGCGGGCTGGCGCGGAACACTTCGGAGCCGAAGCGGCCGATGTCGTAGCGCGCGGCGGCCGCGTGCATCATCTCGACCGCGCAGCAGGCCAGACCAAAGGTCATGGGCCAGAGCGAGCCGGTCTTGGCCCAGTTCACCACCGAGTCGTAGCTGGTGGTGACGAAACCTTCCTTGAATACACCTTCAATCATGAACCGCTCCGGTGCGCGCGCACGCGTCTGTCGAACTCATTCCCAATCCAGCGCGCCTTTTTTCCATTCGTAGGCGAAGCCCACGGTCAGGATGGCCAGGAACACCACGCCAGCGAAGAAGCCCGTGGCCCCGATGTCGGAGAACGCCACGGCCCAGGGAATGAGGAATGCAATTTCGAGGTCGAACAGGATGAAGAGGATGGCCACCAGGTAGTAGCGCACATCGAACTTCATGCGGGCGTCTTCGAAAGCCTCGAAGCCGCATTCGTAAGGGGAGTTTTTCTCGGCGTCCGGGAGGTTGGGGCCAAGGATGTAGCCCAGAACCTGCGGGATGATCCCTACGGCAATACCCACCAAGATAAACAGGAGCACAGGAAGGTATTGTTCGAGACTCATCTTGGGTAGATTCCGCTGACACGGCGTGGGACCGTGTTGTCCAATGATTGGTGCCGACGGCGAGACTCGAACTCGCACAGCTTTCGCCACTACCCCCTCAAGATAGCGTGTCTACCAATTTCACCACGTCGGCTGGGTCTGCATTGATGGGCTCGCGAGGAATGGTGCGAGCCTTGCTGACAACCCATAGAGTTTACCCTGAAACGCCCCCTGTTTCCGGGGGCTGCCCCGGTTTTTCCGAAGGAATCGGTCGGGTTGTCGCAGCGCAGGAAAAGTCCGCCCAGCGTGGTGTCCGGGCGGATGGAGGATTCGCTTACTTGGCGGGAATCTGGGCCGCGCCGGTGGCCGGTGCGGCATCGCCTGCGGCAGCCGGCGCGGGCGCCGTGCCGGTGCCCGGGATCTGCTGGGCGGCTCCGGCCGGTTGCGCGGGCAAGGCAGCGCCTTCCAGCACGCTGCCCGTGCTCGGTGCGGCGGTGCGCAGGTTGCCGAAATACGCCAGAGCCAGCGTGCAGGCGAGGAAGATGGCGGCCAGCACGGCCGTGGTGCGCGACAGGAAGTTCGCGCCACCCGA
Organism: Hydrogenophaga sp. FW305-3-2-15-A-LB1; assembly: GCF_058787875.1. Classification (NCBI taxonomy): domain Bacteria; kingdom Pseudomonadati; phylum Pseudomonadota; class Betaproteobacteria; order Burkholderiales; family Comamonadaceae; genus Hydrogenophaga; species Hydrogenophaga sp. FW305-3-2-15-A-LB1. The sequence goes on from NZ_JBYTAE010000004.1 coordinate 68,554, forward strand.
GGCGCCGAACAGGCTGGCCGAACCGGCGCCACCACCGAAGGCCGCGCCCGCATCGGCACCCTTGCCGTGCTGCATGAGGATCAGGCCGATCATGCCCAGCGCGGCCAGGATCTGAACCGCCAGCAGGATGGTCAACAAAACGTTCATCTTTTTTCTCCGGAGATATCGGTTGTCGCCGCGCCACCCAGGGCGCGAGCGGGGATTAAGGGGCCGAAGCCACGATCTGAAGGAAGTCGGGCGCCTTGAGCGACGCACCGCCAATGAGGCCGCCGTCGATGTCGGGCTGGGCCAGCAGGCTCGCGGCGTTGGCGGCGTTCATGCTGCCGCCGTACAGGATGTGAACCCGACCGGCATTCTGCGTCGCCGCCGAAATCTGGGCGCGCAACACGGCGTGCACCTGCTGCGCCTCTTCGGGTGTGGCGGTCTTGCCGGTGCCGATGGCCCAGACCGGCTCGTAGGCCACGACGATTTCGGTGATGCAGTGGCCGCAGAGATGGATGACGGCCGCCAGCTGGCGCTTAACCACCTCCTCGGTGTGACCGGCCTCGCGCTCGGCCAGCGTTTCGCCGACGCAGACGATGGGCGTGATGCCCTTGGCCAGCGCGGCTTTCGCCTTCTCGGCCACCAAGGCGTCGGTTTCGCCGTGGTACTGGCGGCGCTCGGAATGGCCCACGATGGCGTAGCGGCAGGCGAAGTCGCGCAGCATGGCCGCCGACACCTCACCGGTGTAGGCGCCCTGCTCCTGGTTCGACACATCCTGCGCACCCCAGGCGATCGGGCTGCCTTGCAGCAGCGCGCCCACCTGCGCCAGGTAGGGCGCGGGCACGCACAGAGCCATGTCGGCCTTGGGCGACTGGCCGCCGAGGCCATCGAGCATGGCCTTGACCAGCGCTTCGTTGGCGGCCAGCGAGCCGTTCATCTTCCAGTTGCCTGCAATCAGTTTTCTCATGACGGGTTCTTCTCTGACCGGGTCAGGCCCAGCTCAACACGAGCTTGCCGACGTGCTGGTTGGACTCCATCAGCGTGTGCGCCGCCGCGGCCTGCGCGGCGGGGAACACCTGGTGAATCACCGGCTGGATGCGGCCTTCGGCCAGCAAGGGCCACACACGCGCGCGCAGCGAGGCCGCGATCGCCGCCTTGAACGCCACCGGCCGGGGCCGCAGGGTGGACCCCGTGATGGTCAGGCGGCGGCGCAGCACCAGGCCGGCGTTGAACTCGGCCTTGACGCCGCCCTGCACCGCGATGATCACCAGCCGGCCGTCTTCGGCCAGGCATTCGATCTCGCGGCTCACGTAGCTGCCGGCGACCATGTCGAGGATGACGTTGACGCCTTGCTTGCCCGTGAGCTCGGCCACGGCGGCCACGAAGTCCTGGGTCTTGTAGTTGATGGCGTGGTCGGCGCCGAGCTTGAGGCAGGCGGCGCACTTGTCGTCGCTGCCGGCGGTGGCGATCACGCGAGCGCCCAGGGCCTTGGCCATCTGGATCGCGGTCACGCCGATGCCGCTGGTGCCGCCCTGCACCAGCAGGGTTTCACCGGCCTGCAGGCGACCGCGGTCGAACACGTTGCTCCAGACGGTGAAGAAGGTCTCGGGCAGCGAAGCGACGGCGATGTCGTCCAGACCTTCGGGCACCGGCAGGCATTGCCCCACGGGCGCCACGCACCACTGCGCATAACCACCCCCGGCGACCAGCGCGCACACGCGGTCGCCGGCCTTCAGGCCGGCTTCCGCCATCGCGGCGGCATCGCCCGATTCGATCACGCCCGCCACCTCGAGGCCGGGAATGTCGGACGCGCCAAGCGGCACCGGGTAGTTGCCGGTGCGCTGCAGCACGTCAGGGCGGTTCACGCCCGACGCACTCACACGGATCAGCACCTCGCCCGCACCCGCGACCGGCACCGGGCGTTCGCCCAGGCGCAGGACTTCGGGTGCGCCATAGGCGCTGATTTCAACGGCTTGCATGACCGGCACCACCGGTGACATCACGACTGAGGCTGCTGAGGTGCCTGCTCGCCGGTGTTGCGTTCGGCCAAGGCCTTCATGGACAGCTTGACGCGGCCCTTTTCATCCGTCTCCAGCACCTTCACGCGCACGATCTGGCCTTCGGTCAGGTAGTCGGTGACCTTCTCGACGCGCTCGTGGGCGATCTGGCTGATGTGCAGCAGGCCGTCCTTGCCGGGCAGCAGGTTGATCAGGGCACCGAAGTCCAGGATCTTGGTGACCGGGCCTTCGTAGACCTTGCCCACTTCCACTTCGGCCGTGATCTGCTCGATGCGGCGCTTGGCTTCGTCGGCCTTGGCCGAGTCGGTCGAGGCGATGGTGATGGTGCCGTCTTCGTCGATGTTGATCTGCGTGCCGGTTTCTTCGGTCAGCGCACGGATGACGGAGCCGCCCTTGCCGATCACGTCACGGATCTTCTCGGGGTTGATCTTCATGGTGAAGAGCTTGGGCGCGAAGTTGGACACTTCGGTCTTGGCTTCGCCCATGGCTTCCTGCATCTTGCCCAGGATGTGCATGCGGGCTTCCTTGGCCTGGGCCAGCGCGACCTGCATGATTTCCTTGGTGATGCCCTGGATCTTGATGTCCATCTGCAGCGCCGAGATGCCGTTGGTGGTACCGGCCACCTTGAAGTCCATGTCGCCCAGGTGATCTTCGTCACCCAGGATGTCGGTCAGCACGGCGAAGCGGTTGCCGTCTTTGATCAGGCCCATGGCAATACCGGCCACGTGCGCCTTCATGGGCACGCCGGCGTCCATCAGCGCCAGGCAGCCGCCGCAGACCGAAGCCATCGACGAGGAGCCGTTGGACTCGGTGATCTCGGACACCACGCGCATGGTGTAGGGGAAATCTTCCTTGCTCGGCAGCGCGGCGATCAGCGCGCGCTTGGCCAGGCGGCCGTGACCGATCTCGCGGCGCTTGGGGGTGCCGAAGCGGCCGGCTTCGCCGGTGGCGAAGGGAGGCATGTTGTAGTGCAGCATGAAGCGGTCTTCGAACTCGCCGGCCAGCGCGTCGATGCGCTGCGCGTCGCGGTCGGTGCCGAGCGTGGCCACGACCAGCGCCTGCGTTTCACCGCGGGTGAACAGGGCCGAGCCGTGGGTGCGGGGCAGCACGCTGTTGCGGATTTCGATGGCGCGCACGGTGCGCGTGTCGCGGCCGTCGATGCGGGGCTCGCCGGCCAGGATCTGGCCACGCACGATCTTGGCTTCGATCTCGAACAGCAGGGCTTCGACGGCCACGCTGTCGAATTCCACGCCTTCGGCCTTCAGGGCGGCGAACACGTCGGCATAGGCCGTGCGGCAGGCCTGGGTGCGGGCCTGCTTGTTGCGGATCTGGTAGGCGGCTTCGAGCTTGGCCTTGGCCAGAGCGTCGACCTTGGCGATCAGCGGCTCGTCCTTGGCCGGCGGCTGCCAGTCCCAGGCCGGCTTGCCGGCGTCGCGCACGAGTTCGTTGATGGCGGCGATGGCGATCTTGCCCATGTCGTGGCCGTAGACCACGGCGCCCAGCATGACTTCTTCCGACAGCTGGTCGGCTTCGGATTCCACCATCAGCACGGCGGCTTCGGTACCGGCGACCACGAGGTCGAGTTGGCTGTCCTTGAGCTGGGTCTGGCCCGGGTTGAGCACGTACTCGCCGTTGACATAGCCCACGCGGGCGGCGCCGATGGGGCCGTTGAACGGGATGCCGCTGACGGCCAGCGCGGCGGAGGTGGCGATCATCGCGGCGATGTCGGCCTGCACTTCGGGGTTCAGGCTCACCACGTGCACGATCACCTGCACTTCGTTGTAGAAGCCTTCAGGGAACAGCGGGCGGATCGGGCGGTCGATCAAGCGGCAGGTCAGCGTCTCGAGTTCGCTCGGGCGGCCTTCGCGCTTGAAGAAGCTGCCGGGGATCTTGCCGGCGGCGTACGACTTCTCGGTGTAGTCCACCGTCAGGGGGAAGAAGTCCTGGCCGGCCTTGGCCTCGGTCTTGGCGACCACGGTGGCCAGGACCACGGTGTCATCGATGTTGACCAGCACGGCGCCGGTGGACTGGCGCGCGATTTCGCCGGTTTCCATCGTGACGTGGTGGGGGCCCCACTGGAAGCTCTTGGTGACCTTGTTGAACATGCTCATGGTGTCTCTCCGTTAAATGCGTGCAGCTTCGCTGCACAAAACCCGGAGACACAACCCAGAACACGATGCCATTCCAGAAGGACTGTGGGCGCCACACCTGGCGCACAACCCGTTTGGAATGACACAGCTTCGCTCTGTTGTCGGGGCTCCGGAATCAAAAAAGGCGCGTGACAAGCAAAAAACGCCCGAGCCAGCGAACCAACTCAGGCGTTTCGTGTGTCACAGCCGTGCCAATTACTTGCGCAGGCCCAGTTTCTGGATCAGGGCGATGTAACGCTCGGCGTCCTTGGACTTCAGGTAGTCGAGCAGCTTGCGGCGGCGGCTCACCATGCGCAGCAGACCGCGGCGGCCATGGTGGTCCTTGGCGTGGGTCTTGAAGTGAGGGGTGAGCTCGTTGATGCGGGCGGTCAGCAGTGCGACTTGCACTTCGGGGCTGCCGGTGTCGTTGGCGGCGCGGGCGTTGGCCGCGACCACTTCGGCTTTGATGGATTGGGCGATCATTGAAAGTTCCTTGGCCAGTTGCCTGGCGTTACGTGCGTCCCGCCGCAGCCGATGTGGGCCGCCGCGGGCGTGAAATTGCCGCCCGTGAAGACAGCAACCGCGAATTATAGACCAGAAGGACTCAGGAGGCAGCCGGCGGCTGGGCGGCCAGCCAGTGGCGCAGGCGCTCCACGCCCTGCACCAGGCGGTCCGTGTCGCGGCTGGCGAAGCACCAGCGCAGCCAGCCCCTGGCCTCGGGGCTGAAGGCGCTGCCGGGCGCCAGGCCCAGGCCGGCTTCGCGCACCAGGCGCTTGGCCACCGCCAGGCAATCGTCCTGCCCCGCCAGCCGGAAGAAGGCGTACATGCCGCCCAGCGGCTCGGCCAGGGTCACCCCGGGCAGCGCGCGCAGCAGCGGCACCAGGGTGTCGCGGCAGTGCCGCAGGTGCGCCACCAGGGCCGGGGTGACCTCGTCGCCGCGCTGCAGCGCCACGGTAGCCGCGCGCTGCACGAACACCGGCGCGCAGGAGGTGTTGTATTCAATGAGCTTGCCGATGGCGGCGGTGAGCGCTGGCGGCAGCACCAGCCAACCCAGGCGCCAGCCGGTCATGAGGAAGCTCTTGGAGAAGCTGTGGGCGACGATGACGCGGTCGTCCGGTTCGGCCACGTCCAGGAAGCTGGGCGCGGCGCCGTTGGGCGTGTCGTCCGCGAAATAAAGCCGCTCGTAGACCTCGTCGGCCAGGATCCAGGTGCCGGTGCGGCGGCAGTGCGCGAGGATGGTGCGCTGCTCGGCGGCGCTGAGCGTCCAGCCCGTGGGGTTGTTGGGGGCGTTGACCACCAGCAGGCGGGTCGAGGGCGTGATGGCAGCGAGCAAGGCGTCCATGTCCAGCACCCAGGCCCCCGCCCGGGGGCCATCGGCCTGCACGCGCAGCGGCACGGTCTTGACCTTCGCCCCCAGGATGAGCGGCTGCGCCACCAGGTTGGGCCAGGCCGGCGAGACCACGATCACCTCGTCACCCGCCTCCACCAGGGCCTGCGAGGCCAGCATGAGCCCGTTGACGCCGCCCGAGCTGACGGCCAGGCGATCGAACCAGTGGCCCGCGCCGCGCCCGGGGTGGAGCTTGTCGGTGTACGCCGCCAGCGCCTCGCGCAGCTCCTGCAGGCCCAGGTTGTGCGCGTAGAAGGTCTCGCCGGCCTGCAGCGAGGCCACGGCCGCGTCGCGGATGAAGCCGGGCGTGACCTCGTCGCTCTCGCCGAACCAGAACTTGAGCACATCGGCCCGGCCCAGGCCCTCGTTGGCCACTTCCCGGATGCGCGAGGCCTCCAGCTGCTCCACCACCTGTCTCATCGGCACACGCTCCCGCAAAGCTATATCAAGGTCGCTGCATGGTACAGGTGTGCGGCAGCTCGGCCTGCTGCGGGCTGAGGTTGCGGATCACGCGAAAGCCGTAGCCCGAGCCTTCGACGTCGAACTTGACGCCGGGCGCGCCCTGCCGGTCCATCACGGCCACGGCCAGCGATTGCTGGAACTGGTGGTCGGCGCCGCGCATGCGGGCGCGCTGGCCAGCGAGGGTGACGTCGGCCTTTTCCAGCTGGGCGGCGATGGTGGCGGCGTTGACCGGGCCGGCCGCGCCCGCGCGCTCGATGGCCTGCGCCAGTGCCTCGACCAGCAGCTGCATGCGCATGTGCACGTAGTCGTCGGCCGGGCTGGGGAAGCGCTCGCGGAACGATTTGTAGAAGGCCTCGGACTCGGGCGTGGGCACGTTGGGGAACCAGTCGGCCACGGCGATCACCTTGCCGATGCCGGCGTCGCCCATGGCGGCGGGCGCGCCCAGCGCGTTGCCGTAGAAGGTGTAGAAGCTGCCATCGAAGCCGCTTTCGCGCGCGGCCTTCACCAGCAGCGTGAGGTCGTTGCCCCAGTTGCCGGTGAGCACGGCCTGCGCGCCGCTGGCCTTGATCTTGGCGGCGTAGGGCAGGAAGTCCTTCACGCGCGCCATGGGGTGCAGCTCGTCGCCGACGATGGTCACATCGGGCCGCTGGGCCGCGAGCTGGCTGCGCGCCTCGCGCAGCACGGCCTGGCCGAAGCTGTAGTCCTGCCCGATCAGGTAGATGTTCTTGAGCTGCTTGTCCTCGCGCAGCACGCTCATGAGAGCCTTCATGCGCATGTCGGCGTGGGCGTCGAAACGGAAATGCCAGAAGCTGCATTTCTCGTTGGTCAGCACCGGGTCCACCGCCGAGTAGTTGAGGAACAGCACCTGGCGCGCCGTGTCGCGCTCGTTGTGCTTGTTGATGGCGTCGATCAGCGCGCTCGCCGCCGCCGAGGAGTTGCCCTGGGCGACGATGGTGACGCCCTTGTCGATCGCCGAGCGCAGCGCCGAGAGGGCCTCGTCGGTCTGGCCCTTGCTGTCGAAACGCTCGATCACCAGCGGGCGGTTGCCGCCGGGCAGCTTCACGCCGCCACGGGCATTGACCCGCTCGGTGGCCCAGACCAGGTTGCGGAACACCGCATCGCCGGTGTTGGCGATCGGGCCGGAGAGGCCTTCGATCATGCCGATGCGGATCGGGGCGCCGGTGGCGGGCGCCTGCGCCACGGCCAGGGTGGTGGTCAGGCCGCCCACGAGGGCCGCGACGAACGCGCGGCGGCGCGGCGAAAACAGGGAATCGAACAGGTGTTTCATCAGGGAGGGGCTCCGGGTGCAAAGGCCGGGGGCCGGGACTGGCCCACGCAGCAGAGTCGCCAAGGCGACAGCGCCGGGAGTTTAATTCATAATTACAGGAATCACCCGCCCGCTCATCCAGCGGTGGCAGGAAGGCCCAGGTCGGAAAGCGGCCAGCGCGGTTTCACGTCGAAGGGGTAACCGCCGGCGCCCGCTGCGTCGGTGCCGGCCAGCCCGGCCTGGGCCCGCATGCCGCCGGCCAGCGCGATCATGGCGCCGTTGTCGGTGCACAGGTGCAACTCGGGGTAGTGCACACGCACGCCGGCCTGGGCGCAGGCGGCGCCCAACTGCTCGCGCAGCAGCGCATTGGCCCCCACCCCACCAGCCACCACCAGGCGGCGCAGACCGGTCTGGCGGATCGCCATGAAGGATTTTTTCACCAGCACCTCGACGATGGCGGCCTGCACGCTGGCGGCCACGTCGGCCTTCTGCTGCGCGCTCAGCGGGTCGGCCAGGTGCAGCGTGGCCGGGCCGTCCGGGTGGGCATGGGCCAGCTTCTTCACCTGCGTGAGCACCGCCGTCTTGAGGCCGGCGAACGAAAAGTCGAGATCGCCGCTGTGCAGCAGCGGGCGCGGGAATTTGTAGGCCTGGGCGTCGCCCTGCTGGGCCAGGCGCGAGAGCGCCGGGCCGCCCGGGTACGGCAGGCCCAGCAGCTTGGCCGATTTGTCGAAGGCCTCGCCGGCCGCGTCGTCGATGGTCTCGCCCAGCAGTTCGTAGCGGCCCACGCCGTCCACCCGCATCAGCTGGCTGTGGCCGCCCGAGACCAGCAGCGCCACGAAGGGGAATTCGGGCGGGTCGGCGCTCAGGAAGGGCGAGAGCAGGTGGCCTTCGAGGTGGTGCACGCCGATCACCGGCTTGCCCAAGGCAAACCCGAGGGCGCAGGCCACGCCCGAGCCGACCAGCAAGGCGCCGGCCAGCCCCGGCCCCCGGGTGTAGGCGATGGCGTCCACGGCCGAGAGCGGCAGGCCGGCCTGGGCCAGCACGGCGTCGGTCAGCGGCAGGACGCGGCGGATGTGGTCGCGGCTGGCGAGCTCGGGCACCACGCCGCCATAGGCCTGGTGCATTTCAATCTGGCTGTGCAGGGCATGCCCCAGCAGCCGGGGGGTGGCGCTGCCGCTGGCATCGACCAGGGCCACGCCGGTTTCGTCGCAGGACGACTCGATTCCCAAAATCCGCATGCGGGGAGTGTACGGGCGGCATGGTTGTTGCTCCGTGGCAGGGGCATGCCCCCTACCCCACGAACATCCCCCATGAAATCGGGCCTGAGTTTCCTTGTCGCCGCCAAGCGCTGCGAAATCGCCGAGCTGCAGGAGCTCGCGCTGACCAGCGCGCTGGTGAATGTCACCGGCCGGCTCGTGCACGGTCTTCAACGCGAGCGCGGTCTGTCCAACCTGCACATCGGCTCCCAGGGCGCGCGCTTCACCGACATGCGCGCCCGCCAGATCGAGGAATGCCGCCAGACCGAGGCCGAGCTGCGCGCCTGTTTCGACAGCCTGGACACCGAGTCCGCCCGCGTCGGCCATGGCGCGCGCCTGTTCAGCCGCATCGCCTACGTGCTGCACGGCCTGAACGCGCTCGAAGACCTGCGCGAGCGCGTGGCCTCGCTGGCCTGGACCACCCGCCAGGCCACCGACGCCTACGTGCGCCTGATCGCGGGCCTGCTGGCGGTGGTGTTCGAGGCCGCCGACAGCGCGAGCGACCCCGAGGTCTCGCGCCTGCTGGTGGCGCTGTTCAACTTCATGCAGGGCAAGGAGTTCGCGGGCCAGGAACGCGCCGCCGGCTCGGCCCTGTTCGTCAGCGGCCGCGCCGAGGCGATCGAGCAGCAGCGCCTGCTGCACCTGATCGAGTCGCAGGAGCGCTGCCTTCAGGTGTTCGCCGAGTTCGCCAACCCGAAAGCGGTGGACCTGTGGGCGGCCAGCCAGGCCAGCGCCACGCTGGCCGAACTGGAGCGCCTGCGCCGCGTGCTCTGCACCGCCGCGCAGGGCGCGCCGCTCAACGTGCAGCTCAGCCAGGTCTGGTTCGACTGCTGCAGCCAGCGCATGGACCGCATGAAGGCGGTCGAGGACCGGCTCGCGCTCGACCTGCTGCGCGCCTGCGAGGACAAGATCGGCGCCGCCCGGACCGAGCTGGAGGCCTACCAGGCCGTCAGCACCACCGCCCCGCGCGAGGCCAACGCCCTCTCCTTCTTCCAGGACGCACCTTCCGCGGCCGTGCCCGCCGGCTTCGGCGCCGCCGCCCAGGGCTATGGCCTGCAGCTGGATCGCTCCATCCTCGAGCTGGTGCAGGACCAGGCGCGCCGCCTGCAGACCATGGGCGAGGAGCTGGACACGGTGCGCGCCAGCCTGAACGAGCGCAAGCTGATCGAGCGCGCCAAGGGCCTGCTGATGGCGCACCGCCAGCTCAGCGAGGAAGAAGCGCACAAGACTATGCGCCAGATGGCCATGAACCAGAACCGCCGGCTGATCGAGGTGGCCGAGGCCGTGCTGGCCATGGCCGACGTGCTGCCCGCCCGGCCCCACTGACACGCGGCCCGGTGCTGCGGTGCACAAATAGCGTGCCCGCCGGATCGGCTCGCACCAGTTTGAAGCCCACCACCCGGATGCCTCCCCACCGGCCGCCGGGTTTTTTCCTTGGAAATCAAGCGCTTCCACGCGACCCCGGGACAACCCTGAGGCTGGCACGCTAACTGCTTTGATCCAGGCAAAGGAAACCGGGCCAATGGCGGCCTGAGTTCCAGACAGTCTTCCCAGACACGGACAACGGCGTCCATTTCCCGCCCGCTCAGCGCAGGCACGGAAATGGGCGCCGTTGTGCTTTGGGGCACCGCTTTTTTTTCATCAGCAAGGAGTTGGACATGAACGCAGACATCCCCACCCCAGCCGACGGCCCCACCGCCTCGCGCCGCGAGTTCATCAAGAAGGGCAGCGCCGTCGGCACGGCCGCCCTCTTCTCCACGCTGGGCCACCACGGGGTCTGGGCCGCCGGCTCCGACGCACCTGAAAAAACCGAAGTCAAGATCGGCTTCATTCCCCTGACCGACTGCGCCAGCGTGGTCATGGCCGCCGAACTCGGCCTGGACAAGAAGCACGGCGTCAAGATCGTCCCGACCAAGGAAGCCAGCTGGGCCGGCGTGCGCGACAAGCTGGTCAACGGCGAACTGGATTTCGCCCACGTGCTCTACGGCCTGATCTACGGCCTGCAACTGGGCACCGCCGGGCCGAAGAAGGACATGGCCATCCTGATGAACCTGCAGCAGAACGGCCAGGCCATCACGCTGTCGAAGAAGCTGGCCGAAAAAGGCGCGGTGGACGGCCCAACGCTTGCCAAGCTGATGGCCACCGAAAAGCGCGAATACACCTTCGCCCAGACCTTCCCCACCGGCACCCACGCCATGTGGCTCTACTACTGGCTGGCGGCGGCCGGCATCGACCCCTTCAAGGACGCGCGCGCCATCGTGGTGCCGCCGCCGCAGATGGTGGCCAACATGCGCGTGGGCAACATGGACGGCTTCTGCGTCGGCGAGCCCTGGAACCACCGCGCCATCATGGACGGCATCGGCATCACGGCCAACACCACGCAGGACATCTGGAAGGACCACCCCGAGAAGGTGCTGGGCACCACGGCCGAGTTCGTGCAGAAGAACCCCAACACCGCGCGCGCCGTGACGGCGGCCATCCTGGAAGCCGGCAAGTGGATCGACGCCGGCCTGCAGAACAAGAACAAGATGGCCGAGACCATCGCCCAGCGCTCCTACGTGAACACCGGCGTGGACGCGATCAACCAGCGCATCCTGGGCCGCTACCAGAACGGCCTGGGCAAGACCTGGGACGACCCCAACCACATGAAGTTCTACAACGACGGGGCGGCCAACTACCCCTACCTGAGCGACGGCATGTGGTTCCTCACCCAACACAAGCGCTGGGGACTGCTCAAGTCGCACCCCGACTACCTGGCCGTGGCCAGGCAGGTCAACCGCATCGACATCTACAAGGAAGCCGCGTCCGCCACCAAGACGCCGCTGCCCAAGTCCGACCTGCGCAGCGCCAGGTTCATCGACGGCGTGGTGTGGGACGGCAAGGACCCGGCCAAGTACGCCGACAGCTTCAAGATGAAGGCGGCCTGACCCGGCCCGCCACACCCGAGGAACACCACCATGGTCAGTGCCGTTTTTCACACCCCCCTGGAGGCCGTGGCGCCCGTGGCCCCCGCGGTGGCCGCCGTGCCCCACCCCAAGCCTTCGGTGGCCGCGCCGCTCGCGCCGGCCGCCGTCGAGCCCGCCCGGCCGGCCTCGCCTTCGCCCTGGCGCGAGCGCGCCGCGGGCTTCTTCCGCGGCGTGCTGCCGCCACTGCTCGGCCTGGGCTTCCTCGTGCTGGTCTGGTCGCTGGTGGCCGGCAGCAGCGACAGCGGCATCCCCACGCCGCTGGCCACCTGGGCGCAGGCCGTGGGCGTGTTCTCCGACCCGTTCTACCAGGCCGGCCCGAACGACCAGGGCGTGGGCTGGAACGTGCTCATGTCGCTGCAGCGCGTGGCCGTGGGCTTCGGCCTGGCCGCGCTGGTGGGCATTCCGGCCGGCTTCGCCATCGGCCGCTTCGACTTCCTCAGCCGCATGTTCAACCCGCTCATCAGCCTGCTGCGCCCGGTCTCGCCGCTGGCCTGGCTGCCGATCGGACTGCTGGTGTTCAAGGGCGCCAACCCGGCCGCGATCTGGACCATCTTCATCTGCTCGATCTGGCCCATGATCATCAACACCGCCGTGGGCGTGCAGCGCGTGCCGCAGGACTACATGAACGTGGCGCGCGTGCTCAACCTGAGCGAGTGGAAGATCTTCACCAAGATCCTGTTCCCCGCCGTGCTGCCCTACCTGCTGACCGGCGTGCGCCTGGCGGTGGGCACGGCCTGGCTGGTGATCGTGGCCGCCGAGATGCTGACCGGCGGCGTGGGCATCGGCTTCTGGATCTGGGACGAGTGGAACAACCTCAACGTCGCCAGCATCATCATCGCCATCTTCGTGATCGGCATCGTCGGCCTGGTGCTCGAGTTCGGCCTCATCAAGCTGGCCACGCTGTTCACGTTCGAAGAGGTGAAGTCATGACCGCCGCCCGGCCGCCCGAAGGCGATCGCACCGCAAAGCGCAGCATGGAGGTTTCCAAATGAGCGATGCGTCCAAGTACATCGAGATCCAGGGCGTCGAGCAGACCTTCAAGACCCGCAAGGGCCTCTTCCCCGCGCTGCGCCAGATCGACCTCACCGTCGCCAAGGGCGAGTTCGTCACGCTGATCGGCCACTCGGGCTGCGGCAAGTCCACGCTGCTCAACCTCATCGCCGGCCTGACCACGCCCACCAGCGGCGTGCTGCTCTGCGCCGACAAGGAGATCGCCGGCCCCGGCCCCGAACGCGCGGTGGTGTTCCAGAACCACTCGCTGCTGCCCTGGTTGACCTGCTTCGAGAACGTGCACCTCGCGGTCGAACGCGTCTTCGGCGCCAACGAAAACAAAGCGCAGCTCAAGGCGCGCACCGAAGCCGCGCTGGCCCTGGTGGGCCTCACCGCCGCCGCGCAGAAGCGCCCCGGCGAAATCTCCGGCGGCATGAAGCAGCGCGTGGGCATCGCGCGCGCCCTGTCGATGGAACCCAAGGTGCTGCTCATGGACGAACCCTTCGGCGCGCTCGATGCGCTCACCCGCGCCAAGCTGCAGGACGAGCTGCTGGAGATCGTGGCGCGCACGCACAGCACCGTGGTGATGGTCACGCACGACGTTGACGAGGCCGTGCTGCTGAGCGACCGCATCGTGATGCTCACCAACGGCCCGGCCGCCACCATCGGCGAGGTGCTGCGCGTGGACCTGCCGCGCCCGCGCCAGCGCGTGGCGCTGGCCGACAACCCGACCTACCAGCAATGCCGCAAGGAAGTGATCGACTTCCTCTACACCCGCCAGACCCACGTGGAGAAGCTGGCCTGACCGGCCGCCCAGGAGAACCCCATGGACATGCGCCTGCCCCCCTCGCAACGCCTGAAACTGGTCATGGTCGGCAACGGCATGGCCGGCGTGCGCACGCTTGAGGAACTGCTCAAGATCGCGCCAGACCTGTACGACATCACGGTGTTCGGCGCGGAGCCCCACCCCAACTACAACCGCATCCTGCTCTCGCCGGTGCTGGCGGGCGAGCAGACGCTTGACGAGATCGTGCTCAACGACTGGGCCTGGTACCAGGAGCACGGCATCACCCTGCACGCGGGCAAGACCGTGACCGAGGTGGATCGCGTCAGGCGCATCGTGCGCGCCAGCGATGGCCAGGGTGGCGTGATCGAGGCGCCCTACGACCGCCTCATCATGGCCACCGGCTCCAACCCCTTCATGCTGCCCATCCCGGGCAAGGACCTGCAGGGTGTGCTGGCCTACCGCGACATCGCCGACACCCAGGCCATGATCGACGCGGCCACGCAGTACCAGCATGCGATCGTCATCGGCGGCGGCCTGCTCGGCCTGGAAGCGGCCAATGGCCTGATGAAGCGCGGCATGGCGGTGAGCGTGGTGCACGTCGCGCCCTGGCTCATGGAGCGCCAGCTCGACGACGTGGCCGGCAAGCTGCTGCAGCAGTCGCTGGAGCAGCGCGGCATGCGCTTCCTGATCGGCGCGCAGACGCAGGAACTGGTGGGCAACGAGGCTGGCCGCGTGAAGGCGATCCGCTTCAAGGACGGCTCCGAGCTGCCGGCCGACCTGGTGGTGATGGCCGTGGGCATCCGCCCCAACACCGCGCTGGCGGAGTCCATGAACCTGCACGTGAACAAGGGCATCGTGGTCAGCGACACGCTGCAGACCGTGACCGACCCGCGCATCTACGCGGTGGGCGAATGCGCGGCGCACCGCGGCATCGCCTACGGCCTGGTGGCGCCGCTGTTCGAGCAGGGCAAGGTGCTGGCCACGCATCTGGCCGAATTCGGCATCGGCCGCTACGTCGGCTCGCTCACCTCCACCAAGCTCAAGGTCACCGGCATCGACCTCTTCTCCGCCGGCAACTTCATGGGCGGCGAGCACACCGAAGAGATCGTGATGAGCGACCCCTCGGGCGGTGTCTACAAGAAGCTGGTGATCCAGGGCGACAAGCTGGTGGGCGCCTGCCTGTACGGCGACACGGTGGACGGCAGCTGGTACTTCAAGCTGCTGCGCGATGGCCGCAGCGTGGCCGACATCCGCGACCGCCTGATGTTCGGCGAGTCCAACATCGGCGACGTGGGCCACCAGGGCCACAGCAAGGCCGCCGCCATGGCCGACAGCGACGAGGTCTGCGGCTGCAACGGCGTGACCAAGGGCAGCATCTGCAAGGCCATCAAGGACAAGGGCCTGTTCACGCTGGAGGAGGTGCGCAAGCACACCAAGGCCAGCGCCTCCTGCGGCTCGTGCACCGGCCTGGTGGAACAGATCCTGATGTTCACCGCCGGCGGCGACTACTCCGCCACGCCCAAGCTGAAAGCCATGTGCGCCTGCACCGACCACGGCCACCAGGCCGTGCGCGACGCCATCCGCGACAGCCGGCTGCTGAGCATCGGCGCCGTGTTCGAAGGCCTGGGCTGGCGCACGCCCAACGGCTGCGCCACCTGCCGCCCGGCCGTCAACTACTACCTCATCAGCACCTGGCCCAAGGAGGCCAGGGACGACCCGCAAAGCCGCTTCATCAACGAGCGCGCGCACGCCAACATCCAGAAGGACGGCACCTACAGCGTGATCCCGCGCATGTGGGGCGGCGAGACCACGGCCGACGAGCTGCGCCGCATCGCCGACGCGGTCGACAAGTACAAGATCCCCACCGTGAAGGTCACCGGCGGCCAGCGCATCGACCTGCTGGGCGTGAAGAAGGAAGACCTGGTCAACGTCTGGAAGGACATCGGCATGCCCAGCGGCCACGCCTATGCCAAGGCCCTGCGCACGGTGAAGACCTGCGTGGGCAGCGAGTGGTGCCGCATGGGCACGCAGGACAGCACGCAGATGGGCAAGGACCTGGAGCGCGCGATGTGGCGCATGTACGCGCCGCACAAGGTGAAGTTCGCGGTCAGCGGCTGCCCGCGCAACTGCGCCGAGGCCGGCATCAAGGACGTGGGCATCATCGGCGTGGACTCGGGCTGGGAGATGTACATCGCCGGCAACGGCGGCATCAAGACCGAGGTGGCCGAGTTCTTCACCAAGCTCAAGACCGCCGAGGAAGTGCTGGAGTACACCGGCGCCTTCATGCAGCTCTACCGCCTCGAAGGCTGGTACCTGGAGCGCACGGTGCACTACGTGAACCGCGTGGGCCTGGATCACGTGAAGAAGAAGATCCTCGACGACGCCGAAGGCCGCAAGGCGCTGTGGGAACAGCTGCAGTTCGCGCTCGACGGCGAGCCCGATCCGTGGTTCGAGCACCAGAAGGCGGCGGTGGACACGCGCCAGTTCATTCCCATCCAAGCGGTGGCACTGGAAGGGAGCGCGGCATGAGCAGCTGGATTCCGATCGCCCGCCTGGACGACATCCCCGTGCTCGGCTCGCGCTGCGTGCAACGCGACAAGGGCCTGGACGTGGCCGTGTTCCGCAATGACCGCGACGAGGTCTTCGCCCTGCTCGACCGCTGCCCGCACAAGGGCGGCCCGCTGAGCCAGGGCATCGTCTTCGGCACCCACGTGGCCTGCCCGATGCACAACTGGACCATCGGCCTGGACAGCGGCTGCGCCAA
Organism: Hydrogenophaga sp. FW305-3-2-15-A-LB1; assembly: GCF_058787875.1. Classification (NCBI taxonomy): domain Bacteria; kingdom Pseudomonadati; phylum Pseudomonadota; class Betaproteobacteria; order Burkholderiales; family Comamonadaceae; genus Hydrogenophaga; species Hydrogenophaga sp. FW305-3-2-15-A-LB1. The sequence goes on from NZ_JBYTAE010000004.1 coordinate 84,562, forward strand.
GGAGCCCGACGAAGGCTGCACGCCGCGCTTCGCGGTGAAGGTGGAAGACGGCGTGGTGCACCTGAACGCGCAAGAACTCGCGACGCAAGCGACCGACCTCACCCGCCCCATCGCCGGCCCGCAGCGCAGAACCGTCCCCGCATGAACCCGATCACCACCCGCTCGACCTGCCCCTACTGCGGCGTGGGCTGCGGCGTGCTGATCGAAAGCGTGGGCAGCCAGATCACCGGCGTGCGCGGCGACCCGCAGCACCCGGCGAACTTCGGCCGCCTCTGCACCAAGGGCCAGACCCTGCACCTCACCGCGTCGCCCGCGATCGCCCAGCAGGCGCGCCTGCTGCAACCCATGCAGCGCGCACAACGCGGCGCGCCCGCGTCGCCCCTGGCCTGGGACGCGGCGCTCGACCTCGCCGCCGAGCGCTTCGCCTCGGTGGTCGAGCGGCACGGCCCGGACGCGGTCGGCTTCTACATCAGCGGCCAGCTGCTCACCGAGGACTACTACGCCTTCAACAAGCTGGCCAAGGGCCTGATCGGCACCAACAACGTCGACACCAACTCGCGCCTGTGCATGAGCAGCGCGGTGGCCGGCTACAAGCTCACGCTGGGCGCCGACGCGCCGCCCACCTGCTACGACGACGTGAACCACGCGCAATGCCTGTTCATCGTCGGCAGCAACGCGGCCTTCGCGCACCCGGTGCTGTTCCGCCGCATCGAGGAAGCGCGCAAGAACAACCCGGCCATGAAGGTGATCGTGGCCGACCCGCGCCGCACCGACACCGCCGGTTTCGCCGACCTCTACCTCCCTCTGCAGCCGGGCAGCGACGTGATGCTGTTCCACGGCCTGCTGCACATCATGCTGTGGGAAGGCTGGATCGACAGCGGCTACATCGCCGCGCACACCACCGGCTTCGACGCACTCAAGGCCCTGGTGCGCGAACACACGCCCGAGCGCGTGGCCCAGGTCTGCGGCCTGCGGCGCGAAGACCTGTTCACCGCCGCGAAGTGGTTCGCGACCTCGCCCGCCACGCTCAGCCTCTACTGCCAGGGCCTGAACCAGAGCAGCAGCGGCACGGCCAAGAACGCCACCCTGATCAACCTGCACCTGGCCACGGGCCAGATCGGCCAACCCGGCGCCGGCCCGTTCTCGCTCACCGGCCAGCCCAACGCCATGGGCGGGCGCGAGGTCGGCGGCCTGGCCAACCTGCTGAGCGCGCACCGCGACCTGGCCAACCCCGCGCACCGCGCGGAAGTGGCCGCGCTCTGGGGCCTGCCCTCGGTGCCCGAGAAGCCCGGCCTGAGCGCGGTCGAGCTGTTCGAAGCCGCGGCCGACGGCCAGGTGAAAGCGCTTTGGATCGCCTGCACCAACCCGGCCCAGTCCATGCCCGACCAGGCCACCGTGCGCCGCGCGCTGGCGCGCGCCGAATTCGTCGTGGTGCAGGAGGCCTACGCCACCGCCGCCACCTGCGAATACGCCGACCTGCTGCTGCCCGCCACCACCTGGGGCGAGAAGGACGGCACCGTCACCAACAGCGAGCGCCGCATCAGCCGCGTGCGCGCCGCCGTGCCCGCGCCCGGCCAGGCGCGGCACGACTGGCGCATCGTGGTCGACGTCGCGCAGCGCCTCGAAGCCCGCTGGCGCCCCGGCCAGCCCACGCTGTTCCCCTACCCCGATGCCGAAAGCCTGTGGCTGGAGCACCGCGAATCCACGCGCGGGCGCGACCTCGACATCACCGGCCTGAGCTACGCCATGCTGCAGCAGCAGGGGCCGCAGCAATGGCCCCTCAAAGTCGGCGAATCGCAGGGCCGCCAGCGCCTCTACGAAGACGGCGTGTTCGCCACGCCCGACGGCAAGGCCCGCTTCGCCGCCCTGCCCTTCGTGCCGCTGGCCGAGCCGCGCGAGTCGCGCTACCCGTTCTCGCTCACCACCGGCCGCCTGCGCGACCAGTGGCACGGCATGACCCGCACCGGCACGCTGGGCCGCCTGTTCGGCCACGTCGCCGAGCCCTCGGTGCAACTGCACCCGCAGGACATGGAGCGCCGCGGCCTGAAGGACGGCGACCTGGTGCACGTGACCAGCAAGCGCGGCTCCATCCTGGTGCCCGCCGTGGCGTCCGACGAGATCGGCCTGTCGCAGGCCTTCATCGCCATGCACTGGGGCGCGGAATACCTCAGCGGCCTGAGCAGCACCGGCGAGCCGCTGGCCGGCGTCAACGCGCTGACGACTTCGGCCTACTGCCCCACCTCCAAACAGCCCGAGCTCAAACACGCGGCGGTGAAGGTGCTCAAGGCCGAACTGCCCTGGACGCTGCTGGCCTTGGGCTGGCTGCCCGACACCCAGGCACTGGAAGCGCGGGAAGGCCTGCGCGCGCTGATGGCGGCGTTTCCGTTCGCCTCGTGCGTGCCCTTCGGCCGCGAACGCACCGGCGTCCTGTTTCGCGCCGCCGCGCACGACGCACCCGAGCCCGAACTGATCGAACGCATCGAAGCCCTGCTGGGCCTGCAGACGGCCGATGCGCTGCGCTACGTGGACAAGCGCCTGGGCCAGCGCCGCACCGCGCGCCTGGTGCGCGAGGGCGACACCACCCGGCTCGAGGCCTTCGTGCTGGCCGGCGACACGCGCGCCGAGGTCTGGATCAAGCCCCTGCTGCAGGACGGGCTGCCCGCCGCCGCGTACGGCCGCCTGCTGCTCATGCCGGGCGCCAAGGCCCCCGTGGCCGTGGTGGCCAAGGGCCGGCAGGTGTGCACGTGCTTCAACGTGGGTGAAGACGCCATCCAGGCCCGGCTGGCCAGCTGTGAAGGCAGCGACGACCAGCGCCTGGCCGCCCTGCAGGCCAGCCTGCAATGCGGCACCCACTGCGGCTCCTGCGTGCCCGAACTCAGGCGGCTGGTGCGCGCCAGCGCCCCCCTGGCCCAGCCCGCCTGAGCGGCCAGAACGCCCATATAACGAGAAGTCATCAAACTTGCCTGACAATTCGCCGAAATTTGCAAGTCATGGCCATCAGTCAATACATCAAGGAAATCGGTCGGGGCAAGGACGGCGCCCGCTCGCTCACGCGCGAGCAGGCCACCGACCTGCTCGGCCAGGTGCTGGACGGCACCGTGACCGACCTCGAGGTTGGCGGCTTCTGCCTGGCCATGCGCATCAAGGGCGAAACGCCCGACGAGATGGCCGGCTTCCTCGATGCCACCCACGCGCGCCTGCGCCGCCTGCCCGACAACGGCCTCACCACCGTCGTGCTGCCCAGCTACAACGGCGCGCGCAAGCTGCCGGTGCTCACCCCGCTGCTGGCCCTGCTGCTGGCGCGCCGGGGCGCGGCGGTGCTGGTGCATGGCACGGCCACCGAGAACCAGCGCGTGTTCGCCTCCCAGGTGTTCGAAGCGCTCGGCGTGCCTTCGGCCCGCGAGGTGCCCACGCTCGGCGCGGGAGAGGTCGCCTTCGTGCCCACCGAGGTGCTCAGCCCCGGCCTCAAGCGCCTGCTGGACGTGCGCCGCGCGGTCGGCCTGCGCAACCCCGCGCACAGCCTGGTGAAACTCATGAACCCGTGCGAAGGCAAGGCCTTCATCGTCGGCAGCTACACCCACCCCGAATACGCGACCTCCATGGCCGCCACCTGGGCGCTCACCGGCGCTCATGCGCTGCTGCTGCGCGGCACCGAAGGCGAACCCGTGGCCGACGCACGCCGCACGCCGCGCATGGAAGTGTTCCGCGACGGCGAGCGCACCGAGGTGCAAGCCCTGCAGGACGGGCCGCTGGCCAGGCTGCCGTCGCTGCCCGCGGTGGACGCCTCGCACACCGCCGCTTACATCCGCGCCGTGCTCGATGGCACGGAGCCCATCCCCACACCGATTGCCCTGCAGGTGGAACACATCTTGCGAGAGGTCGTGCAACATGAAACCGCAACCCATGCCCTCGCCGTCTGAGTTCCTGCCCGGTACCGTGGCCCTGGTGGGCGCCGGCCCCGGCGACCCCGAACTGCTCACGCTCAAGGCCGTCAAGGCCATCAGCGCGGCCACCGTGCTGCTGGTCGACGACCTCGTGAGCGACGGCGTGCTCGCCCACGCGTCGCCGCGCGCGCGCATCGTGCACGTGGGCAAACGCGGCGGCTGCAAAAGCACGCCGCAGGCCTTCATCGAGAAGCTCATGGTGATGGCGGCCCAGGAAGGCGAAATGGTGGTGCGGCTCAAGGGCGGCGACCCCTTCATCTTCGGCCGGGGCGGCGAAGAGGTGGAGCACCTGCGCGCCGCCGGCATCGAGGTGCAGGTGGTCAATGGCATCACGGCCGGACTGGCCGGTCTCACCTCGCTGGGCGTGCCGCTCACCCACCGCGAACACGCGCACGGCGTGGTCTTCGTCACCGGCCACGCCAAGCCGGGTGACGCCGGCACCGACTGGCAGACCCTGGCCGCCACCGCGCGCGACGCCAAGCTCACGCTCGTGATCTACATGGGCGTGTCCAGCGCCGCGCAGATCGAGCAGGACCTGCTCACCGGCCTGCCGGCCGACACGCCCCTGGCCGTGATCCAGCACGCCACGCTGCCCCAACAACGGCACGCGCTCACCACACTGGGGCAATTGAGCGCCACCATCGAGCGCGAAGGCCTGGGCAGCCCGGCCGTGATCGTGGTCGGTGACGTGGTCCGCGGCATCGCGGCCGTGCAGGCGCCCGAGGCGGTCGCGCGCGCCGCCTGAACGCCGCCCGGGCCACCATGGCCCGGCGATTGCTTGATGTCAGCCCCATGACATCCCTCGCCCCCACCCGACCCGTTCGCCGCGACACGCCCGCCCACATCGCGGGCCTCTCGCTGGTCAACCTCGCCGCGCGCCAGCGCATGCTCTCGCAACGCATGATCCTGCAGACCGTGCTCGCCGCCAACGGCGAGGCCGGGCGACTGCAGGCCGCGCAGCGCAGCCTGCAGATGTTCAGCGAAAGTCAGCAACACCTGCTGGGCACGGTGGACCAGCTCGAGGCACAGGGCGCCCGCCAGATCCAGGAGACCTACCACGGCACGCGCGGGGTCGGGCCGGTGGTGCAGGCCTTCATGCAGCTCATGCACAGCGCGCTCGAACAGATCGAGGCCTACAGCCCGCGCGTGCCCACCACCCTGGCCGAGCTGGTGGACCACACCGACCGCATCCTCGACGCCCTCAACACCGCGACCACCGCCTTCGACGAGGTCGCCAAGGCGCGCGCCGACGCGATGATGAAGGAGCTCACCGGCATCGTCGGCGACATCCAGAGCGTGGCCAAGGAGGCCAAGGTGGTGAGCTTCAACGCGCAGGTGGTGGCCGCGCGGGCCGGGCAACACGGCCGCGAGTTCGCCGTGGTGGCCAACGTGCTCTCGGACATCACGGGCGAGATCGACGGTCTCACGCGCAAGGCCGCGATCCTCGCCGAAAGAAGTCAGCACGCAGGCTGAAGGCGCGCTGCGCCTACACTGCCCGCCATGCAAGATTTCGACGCCATCGTCATCGGCGCGGGCGCGGCCGGCCTTTTTTGCGCCGGCATCGCCGGCCAGCGGGGCCAGCGCGTGCTGGTGCTCGACCACAGCGACAAGGTCGCGGAGAAGATCCGCATCTCGGGCGGCGGGCGCGCCAACTTCACCAACCGCGACCTCGACCCGCAGGCCCCGCACAAGCACTTCCTGAGCGCCAACCCGCATTTCTGCCGCTCGGCGCTCTCGCGCTACACGCCGACCGACTTCATCGCCCTGGTGCAGCGCCACGGCATCGCCTTCCACGAGAAACACAAGGGCCAGCTGTTCTGCGACCACTCGGCCGACGACCTGATCCAGATGCTGCTGCGCGAATGCGACGCGGGCGGCGTGCAGCGCTGGCAGCCCTGCGGGGTGAAGGCCGTGCGCCAGGGCGGTGACGGCGTGTACGAGCTCGACACCGACCGGGGCCCGGTGCGCGGCCGCGCGGTGGTGGTCGCCACCGGTGGCCTGTCCATCCCCAAGATCGGTGCGAGCGACTTCGGCTACCGCATCGCCAGCCAGTTCGGCCTGCGCCTGGTGGCGCAGCGCCCGGGCCTGGTGCCGCTCACCTTCGACGGCGATGGCTGGGCGCCCTACGCCGGCCTGGCCGGGCTCGCGTTGCCGGTGCGCATCGAGACCGGCGAGAAAAAGGGCCGCATGGCCTTCCTGGAAGACCTGCTGTTCACCCACCGTGGCCTGTCCGGCCCGGCCGTGCTGCAGATTTCCAGCTACTGGCAGGAAGGCACGCCGATCCGCCTGAACCTGGCCCCCGAGACCGAACTGCCCGCCGCCCTGGCGCGCGCCAAGGCCAGCTCGCGCAAGCTGCTGGGCAACGAACTCGCCAGCCTGGTGCCCAGCCGCCTGGCCGAGGCCTGGGTGCAGCAGGACGCCGACTGGCAGCGCCCGGTGGCCGAAGCCTCGGACAAGGCCCTGGCCCGGCTGGCCGAGCGCCTCTCGCGCTGGGAACTCACCCCCACCGGCACCGAGGGCTACCGCAAGGCCGAGGTCACGCTGGGCGGTGTGGACACCCGCGACCTTTCGTCCCAGACCCTGGAATCGAAGCAGCCGGGCCTGTATTTCATCGGGGAGGTGGTGGACGTGACCGGCTGGCTGGGCGGCTACAACTTCCAGTGGGCCTGGGCCAGCGCCCACGCCTGTGCACAGGCGCTGTGACCCCCACGCTGCGCCACTGCGGTAGCCAACCCCATGAAAATGGCTATAATCCAGGGCTTTGCTGGCAAATCCCCGTCGGCCAATACTAGTTAATGACGGGACATTTTGCGGAAACGACGCCCGGGCCCGATCTTCCCGTTCATCCTCTTTCCGCGCATTCTGGACATCCTTCGCCAATGACGACCATCCGTGTAAAAGACAACGAGCCCTTTGACGTCGCCCTGCGCCGTTTCAAGCGCACCATCGAAAAGCTCGGCCTGCTGACCGATCTGCGCGCCCGCGAGTTCTACGAAAAGCCGACCGCCGAGCGCAAGCGCAAGAAGGCCGCCGCCGTCAAGCGCCACTACAAGCGTGTGCGCTCGATGCAGCTGCCCAAGAAGCTGTACTGAGCACGAGCCACCGGGCCCTGCCGCCCGGTCGCGAACAAGCCCGCTGGAGGACGCTCAGGCGGGCTTTTTTGTTTCCGATTCCTCTCTCGACCACCCCAGGAGCCTCCATGAGCCTGAAAGACCAGATCACCGAAGACATGAAAGCCGCCATGCGCGCCAAGGACAGCGAGCGCCTGGGCACCATCCGCCTGCTCACCGCCGCGATGAAGCAGAAGGAAGTGGACGAGCGCGTGGAGCTGGACGACGCCATGGTCATCGCCATCGTGGACAAGCTGGTCAAGCAGCGCAAGGACAGCATCGAGGCCTTCTCCAAGGCCGCGCGCCAGGACCTGGTGGACAAGGAAGCCGCCGAAATGGCCGTGCTGCAGGGCTACCTGCCCGCGCGCCTGTCGGCCGATGAAGTGGCCGCCGAAGTCAAGGCCATCGTGGCCGAACTCGGCGCCAAGGGCCCGGGCGATATGGGCAAGGTCATGGGCGCAGTGAAATCGCGCCTGGCCGGCAAGGCCGACATGGGCCAGGTGTCGGCCGCCGTGAAGGCCGCCCTCTCCGGCGCAGGCAGCTAAGTCAAGACATGCCGTGGATCCGGCTCCGCCGGTCCACAGGCATGGCCCCCTCGAGGGGGTGACGCGCCGCCGGCGCGGCGCGGGGGTGGGCCTAGCTCCCTGCCACCTTCATCCGGTTGATCAGGATCGAACCGGTCGTTTTCGCACCGTAGTTGTAGGCATCGGCCCCGATGGCCTCGATGCCCAGCAGCATGTCCTTGAGGTTGCCGGCGATGGTGATCTCGTGCACCGGGTAGGCGATCTCGCCGTTTTCCACCCAGTAGCCCGAGGCACCGCGCGAGTAGTCGCCGGTCACGTAGTTCACGCCCTGGCCCATGAGCTCGGTGACGAACAGGCCGCGGCCGAGTTTCTTCAGCATGGCGCGCAGGTCGTCGCCCGGCTGCGTGAGCCGGCTGGTGAGCGTGAGGTTGTGCGAGCCGCCGGCGTTGCCGGTGGTGCGCATGCCCAGCTTGCGCGCCGAGTAGGTGGAGAGGAAATAGCCCTGCACCCGCCCACCCGAGAGCACCTTGCGCTTGGCCGTGCGCACGCCTTCGTCGTCGAACGGCGCGCTGCCCTTGCCATTGCGCACGTGCGGGTCTTCCAGGATGTCCAGGTGCTTGGCCGTCACGCGCTTGCCCAGGCTGTCGTGCAGGAAGGTGGTGTTGCGGTACAGCGCGCCGCCGCTGGTGGCCTGCACGTAGCTGCCCAGCAGACCGGCCGCCAGGGGCGACTCGAACAGCACCGGGCATTCGGTGGTGGCGATCTTGCGGCCGTTGAGGCGCGCCAGCGTGCGCTCGGCGGCGTAGCGGCCCACCGCCTCGGGCGTGGCCAGCTCGCCGGGCGAGCGCATGGAGCTGTACCAGTAGTCGCGCTGCATGTTCGCGCCCTTGCCCGCGATCGGCGCCACCGACAGGCTGTGGCGCGAACTGGCGTAGCCCCCGCTGAAGATGCCGGGCTTGCCACGCTCGCCGCCGCGCAGGTGCGCGGTGAAGAAGTGCGACTGCTGGGCCGACACGCCGGCCCCTTCGCTGTTGTTGATCTTCCTGCTGGTGGCGAAAGCGGCCGCCTCACAGGCCAGGGCGATGCGCGCGGCCTCTTCCGAATCGAGCGACCAGGGGTGGAACAGGTCCAGGTCGGGGTAGCTGTCGGCCACGTCCTGGGCGTCGGGCAGGCCGGCCACCGGGTCTTCGGCGGTGAAGCGGGCGATGTCGTAGGCTGCCTGCACCGTCTGGCGCACGGCGGCGGCGGAGAAATCGGAGGTGGAGGCATTGCCGCGCTTCTGTCCCAGGTAGACCGTGACACCCAGCGACTTGTCGCGGTTGCGCTCCACGTTCTCCAGCTCGCCCTTGCGCACCGAAACGCTCAGGCCGGCGCCCTCGGACACCTCGGCCGCCGCGTCCACAGCACCGAGCTGTTTCGCGTGGCCCAGGGCCAGATCGACCAGTTCCTCGAACTGGCTGCGGGCGTACTGGAAACCGGAAAGGGGGGAACGGGGGGCTGCCGCAGGGGCTTGGGAGGGGTTTTTCATGTCGACGGCTATGATACTTGCCGCCCCTTCCGGCCGCTGCCATTCGCGCAGAAGGCCTATTCAACGATCCACATGTCCCGCAAACCCACCAAAGGCTATTTCGTACGTGGCCAGTTCGTCGCCCTGGGCAGCGAGCTGGACCTGGAGCTCAAGCGCGAGCTCAAGGGCGACGCCGAAATGAGCAAGACCGACCTGAAACGGGAGAGCGACCGCCTCCAGGCGCTCGGCGAGAACCTGCTCACCCTGCGCGCCGACCTGACGCAGAAGCTCGACCTGCCGGAAAAACTGCTGGACGCGGTGGCCGAGGCCAAGCGCATCACCAACTTCGAAGGCCGCCGCCGCCAGATGCAGTTCATCGGCAAGCTGATGCGTGCGCTGGACGAAGACACCATCGCCGCGGTGGAAGCCGCGCTCGACGAGCAGAACAAGGGCTCGGCCAAGGGCACGCTCTCGCTGCACCTGGCCGAACAATGGCGCGACCGCCTGATCGCCGACGACGACGCGCTCACCCAGTGGCTGCAGCTCGACGCGGGCGCCGACGTGCAGCACCTGCGCGCGCTGATCCGCCAGGCGCGCAAGGACGCCCAGGCCACGCAGGCACAGGAGCGCCCGGGCGAGGCCGTGCGCCACGGCAAGGCCTACCGGGAGATCTTCCAGATCGTCAAGGCCACGCTGAACCAGGGCGAGGACGACGACGGCGCCCCCACCGACGAACCAGACCAGCCATGAGCGAGACCACCACGCCCTCCTCCGCCGACCCGGTGCGCATCGGCATCGTATCCATCAGCGACCGCGCCAGCACCGGCGTGTACGAAGACAAGGGCCTGCCCGCGCTGCAGGACTGGCTCACGCGCGCGCTCAGGAACCCGATCACCTTCGAACCGCGCCTCATCCCCGACGAGCAGGCGCGCATCAGCGCCACGCTGATCGAACTGGTGCACGCCGGCTGCTCGCTGGTGCTCACCACCGGTGGCACCGGCCCGGCGCTGCGCGACGTGACGCCCGAGGCCACGCTGGCCGTGGCGCACAAGGAAATGCCGGGTTTTGGCGAGCAGATGCGCCAGATCAGCCTGGCCTTCGTGCCCACCGCCATCCTCTCGCGCCAGGTGGCGGTGATCCGCAGCCAGAGCCTCATCATCAACCTGCCCGGCCAGCCCAAGGCCATTGCCGAGACGCTCGAAGGTCTGAAAAACGCCGACGGCACGCAGCGCATCAACGGCATCTTCGCCGCCGTGCCCTACTGCATCGACCTGATCGGCGGCCCCTATCTTGAAACGCACGACGACGTCTGCAAGGCCTTCCGCCCGAAGTCCGCCGTGCGCCCCGCCCGCTAACCCATTCCAGCGACCCGCCATGAAGATCACCAAAGACACCATCGTCACCCTCACCTTCCGCGCCGTCGACGCCAAGGGCAAAGTGCTCGAAGACGGCAAGGAGCCGCGCGCCTACCTGCACGGCGGTTACGGCAACACGCTGCCGGGCGTCGAGATGGCCCTGGAAGGCCAGGAGAAGGGCTTCAAGACCACCGTGAAGCTGCTGCCGGCCCTGGCCTTCGGCGAGCGCGACGAAAGCCTGGTGACCTCCATCCCGAAGAAGGATTTCCCGCCCGGCGTGAAGGTGGGCGGCCAGCTCGAAGGCAGCGATGCGGATGGCAACCGCCAGATCTTCACCGTCACCAAGATCAAGGGCGACACGGTGATGCTCGACGGCAACCACCCGCTGGCCGGCCAGGACCTGACGTTCACGCTGAACGTGATCGACGTGAAGGCCGCATCAGCCGAAGAGATCGCCCATGGCCACGCGCATGGCGCGCACGGCCACCATCACTGAGCGAGGCTTCGCCGCGCACCACCACGCGTGACGCGCAGCGCCGGGTGGCCGGCGCAGCGAAGTGAAGGAGGAGGCGGCCGAAGGCCGCCGGGGGACATGAGCGGAGCCGGCCACCCGGCGCTGCGCGTCACTTCCCGACCAGCTGATTGAGCTTTTCGGCCTCGAAGCATTCCTCGCGCGCCGCGTCCTGCGGCACGCAATCGCGCTTCTTCGTCTCGGCCAGGGTCTCGATGGCCTGCCAGAGCAGCGCGATCTGGTGCTCCTGCCCGGCGGCGTTGTCGATCAGGCCGCGCATGGCCTGCGACAAGGGATCGTCGTCCTGCGTGATGCCGTAGGCCTGGAACTTCTGGCCCTGCTCGGTCACATCGGCGCTCTCGCCGGTCTTGCTCGGGATGATGCGGGCCGGAATGCCCACCGCCGTCGCCCCTGCGGGCACCGGCTTGATCACCACCGCGTTGCTGCCGATCTTGGCGCCGTCGCCGACGACAAAACCGCCCAGCACCTTGGCGCCCGCGCTCACCACCACGTCGCGGCCCAGCGTCGGGTGGCGCTTGGTGCCCTTGTAGAGCGAGGTACCCCCCAGCGTCACGCCCTGGTAGATCGTGCAGCCGTCGCCGATCTCGGCGGTCTCGCCCACCACCACGCCCATGGCGTGATCGAAAAACACGCGCTCGCCCAGCTTGGCGCCCGGGTGGATCTCGATGCCCGTGAACCAGCGCGAAATGTGCGAGATGAAGCGACCCAGCCACTTGAAGCCGTGGTTCCAGCACCAGTGCGCCGGGCGGTGCAGCCAGACGGCGTGCAGCCCGGGGTAGCAGGTGATCACCTCCCAGGTGCTGCGCGCGGCCGGGTCGCGGTCAAGCACGCACTGGATGTCGGAGCGGATGCGGTCGAACATAAGCCGGCAGTCTATCGCTTCGCCTTCTCGGCGGCTTGCAGCATGGCCTTGGCGACACCTCGAAGAATGTGGATTTCCTCGTCGCTGGGCGCGGCCCGGTTGAAAAGCTGGTTCAGGCGCGGCATGAGCTTCTTGGGCGCCTCGGGGTCGAGAAAGTCCACCGCCACCAAGGCGCGCTCCAGGTGGTCGAGCATGCCGCCCAGGGCCTGGGCATCGGCCTGCGGCCGCTCGGCCACCACCGGTGGCGCCCCGAAGCCGCCGAGCGCCTGGCGCCAGTCGTAGGCGATCAGCTGCACCGCCGCGGCGAGGTTGAGCGAGCCGAAGGTCGGCGCGGTGGGGATGCTCAGCGCCACATGGCAGCGGTACACGTCTTCGTTGCGCATGCCGAAACGCTCGGACCCGAACAGAAAGGCCACCCCTGACGGCGGATCGCCCGCGCCCAGCAGCCCCGTGAAGTGCTCGCGCGGCGCGCGCGTGGGCGGGCCGAAGTCGCGCGGGGTCATGGCAGTGGCACAGAGGTGGCTCATGCCTTCCAGCGCCTCGTCCAGCGTGTCCACGATGCGCGCCTGGGCCAGCACGTCGTTGGCCCCGCTGGCGCGCTGGATGGTTTCCTCACGCCGCAGCACGTTGGCCCAGCGCGGCTGCACCAGCACCAGGTCGTCGAAACCCATGACTTTCATGGCGCGGGCGACACCGCCCACATTGCCGGCGTGGCTGGTCTGGATCAGGACAAAACGGGTGCGCATGCGAAAAAGGGCGGGGACGGTAAAATCCCGGGTATTGTCGCCGCCCGCATCGCCGGGCTTCGTCACCCGCTCTTCCACCACTGCCGCGCCCTCCCCTGCGGAGCGCGCCGAGGTTCACAATTCATGTCGTCCACACTCCACCCCATGCTCAACGTGGCCATCAAGGCCGCACGCACCGCTGGCACCCTCATCAACCGCGCCGCGCTGGACGTGGAGTCGGTCCGGGTCTCGGTCAAACAGACCAACGATTTCGTGACCGAGGTCGACCAGGCCGCCGAGGCCGCGATCATCGACACCCTGCTCACCGCCTACCCCGACCACGCCATCTGGGCCGAGGAGTCGGGCAAGCGCCCGGGCAAACATGGCGGTGCAGACCATGTCTGGATCATCGACCCGCTGGACGGCACCACCAACTTCATCCACGGCTTCCCGGTCTACTGCGTGAGCATCGCGCTCATGGTGGGCAACCGGCTGGAGCAGGCCGTCGTCTACGACCCCTCGCGCAACGACCTCTTCTGCGCCACGCGCGGGCGCGGCGCCTACCTGAACGACCGCCGCATCCGCGTGGCCAAGCGCACTACGTTGCGCGACTGCCTGATTTCCACCGGCTTCCCGTTCCGCCCGGGCGACGCCTTCCAGACCTACCTGCAGATGTTCGGCGACGTGATGCCGCGCGTGGCCGGCGTGCGCCGCCCCGGCTCGGCCGCGCTCGACCTGGCCTATGTGGCCGCGGGCTTCACCGACGGCTTCTTCGAAATGGGCCTCTCCCCCTGGGACGTGGCCGCCGGCGCCTTGCTGGTCACCGAAGCCGGCGGTCTGGTGGGCAACTTCACCGGTGAGTCCGACTTCCTCGAACAGAAGGAATGCCTGGCCGCCAACCCCAAGATCTACGGCCAGCTGGTCGGCCTGACCGGCAAGTACAGCAAGTTCGCCAGCGCGGGCGACAAGGCGGCGGTGCGCCAGGCGCGCAAGACGGCCGCCCAGGCGCCCGACAGCGCCGCTGACGCGGCCCCGGCCGACACCCCCGCCCCCGACGCCGCGAACTGAGCCGCGCCGCGCGAGGGCTTCAGCCCAGCGGCAGGCGCAGCCAGAAGGTCGCGCCCTCTCCGGGCGCGGATTCGGCCCAGACGCGCCCGCCATGGCGCTCGACGATGCGCGCCACGATGGCCAGCCCCACCCCCATGCCGGGCACGTTGCTGCCCGCGTGCAGGCGCTGGAACAGGCCGAACAGCTTCTCGGCGTGCGCCATGTCGAAGCCCATGCCGTTGTCCCGCACGAAATACGCGCGCTGACCCGAATCGAAACCCACCGCCAGTTCGGGTTGCGCCAGGTGGCGCGAGTACTTGAGCCCGTTGTCGATCAGGTTGGACAACACCTGGCGCAGCAAGGTGGCATCGCCCATCGCCTGCGGCATGGCCTGGATGTCGATGCGCGCGTGGTTGGTCTGCGGCGAGAGCGTTTCCACCACCGACTGCGCCAGCGCGGCCATGTCCACCGGCACGGGTTCGAGGTCCACGCGGACCACGCGCAACAGCTCGAGCATGTCGGTGATCATCTGGCCCATGTTGCGCGACGAGCGCGCGATGCGCTCGAACATGTCGCGCCCGGTCGGGCTCAGGCGGTCGGCCTCGTCCTCCAGCACGATGGACGCAAAACCGTTGACCGAACGCAGCGGCGCGCGCAGGTCGTGCGCGATCGAGTACGAGATGGCCTCCATGTCGCGCATGGAGCGCTCCAGCTCGGCCGTGCGCGCGCCCACCCGCTGCTCCAGGCTGGCGTTGAGCGCCTTCACCTGCTCCTGCGCGGCCACGCGCTCGGTGATGTCCAGGTGCGTGCCCGACATGAACGTGGCGCGGTCCTGCGCATCGCGCTTGTGCACCCGGCCGCGCGTGTTGACCCAGATCCAGTGGCCCGCCTTGTGGCGCATGCGGATGTCGCACTCGTAGTACGGCAGGATGCCCGCGATGTGCTGGTCGCGGATCTGGTCGGCCCGCTTCAGGTCGTCGGGATGCACCAGCGCCTCCCAGGTCTCGGCGCGCATGGGCTGCAGCTCGCGCAGGGTGTAGCCCAGCATCTCGGCCCAGCGTTCGTTGACTGTGAGCACGTTGTCGGCGATGTTGTTTTCCCAGATGCCCGGCCGCGTGGCCTCCAGCACCCAGGCCAGGCGCTGGCGCTGCTCGCGCAGCGCCTCCTGGGCCTGCATGTAGGAACTCACGTCGGTGAAGGTGCGCACCATGCCCCCGTCGGGCAGCATCCGGGAGCGCATCTCCAGCGTGCGGCCATCGCGCGTCTTGCGCCAGTACTTCTCGGGCGGTGGCACCGGCGGTCCGTGCATGAGGTGGGCGTGGGCGATCGGGTCCACCCAGGACAGCCCGGGCCCGAAGTCGCCGCGCTCGGTCTGGAAGCGCCGCACCTGTTCCAGCGTGGGTTGCCCTTGCAACAAGGCTTCGGGCAGGTCCAGCATGTCGAGCAGGCGGTGGTTGTAAGCCGTGATGCGGTTGTCCGCGTCCACCCGGCACAGGCCCTGTTCGATGCTCTCCAGCGTGGCCCGCAGGTCCAGGCTCTTTTCGGTCAGCAGCTCGCTGGTGATCTCCAGCTGCTCGCGCGTGCGGCGGCGCTCGATGTGGCCGCGCCAGGCCAGCACCAGCTGGCGCACCGCCCCCAGCAGGGGCTGCAGGAATTCGATGTCGTCTTCGCTGTAACCCCCCGGCTGGTTGGCCAGACCCACCATGGCCACGAGCCGGTCGCCCACGGCCAGTGGCACGCACAGAAAGGCGTCCATGGGCGGATGACCACCCGGCAGCCCCCCGGCGTGCGGGTGGGTTGCCGGCTGGTTGGCGATCAGGGGCTCGCCCGTGAGCATGGCGCGCCCGAACAGGGTGTCGAGGTTGCGGAACGCCATGCCCGCCTCGGCCTGGCTGGCGTACATCAGGCGGGACGCCTCGTCCCAGGCGATGTTGGTGATGGCGCTGGTGCGCAGGTAGGGCGCGCCAGCGTCGGTGTAGAGCACCTCGCCCACGAAGCCGTAGGCGCTGCCGGTGACCGAGAGAAAGGCCTGCAACAGCCCTTCGAAGGCCTTGCGCTTGTCCTCGGCCTCGATGAACACCGACTGGGCCAGGCGCACCGCCTCGAGCATGCGGTGCTGCCGCTCCAGCTTCTGCGTGGCCAGTCGCGCCTCGGTCACGTCGGTGGAGAAGCCATGCCAGAGCACCGAGCCGTCGGCCTCGCGCTGCGGCACAGCCTCCACATGGTGCCAGCGCATCCCGGCCGTGGGAAGGCACACGCGGTAGGTCTGGCGCCAGGGCGTGAGATGCCGGGCGGAGGCGCCGAGCGAGGCGATCATCTCCGCGCGGTCATCGGGATGCACCCGCCGGAACAGCACGTCCGCATCCTCCTCCAACTCGGCCGGCTCGATCTCGAGCATGGTGCGGACCACGTCGTTCACATACGAGATCACGCTCTTGCCGTCGGCCCGCAGGCGCGCCTGGTACATCATGCCGGGCACCCGGGCCGCGATGTTCTGCAGCAGCTTGAGTTGTTCGGCCAGGCGCTCGCTGGCTTCGCGCTCGGCCGTGATGTCCTGCACCACGCCGAAATCGGTCTGCGGGTTGCCGGCCACGCTGGTCTGGCCGATGCGGGTGCGGAACCAGCGTTGCTGGCCATCGGGCAGCTGCCAGCGGAACTCGACCTCGCGCCCATCCATCGCCTCGCGCGCGGCCTGCCAGGCGGGCCGGTCGTCCGGGTGAATGCCCGCCCGGCCGTCTCCGCGCGCGATCAGGTCGCGCGGCTCCAGGCCGGCGATCTCGAACAGGCCCAGCGACCACACCACGCTGTCCGAGTGCTGGGCGTTGGTCCAATGGCCCACGCGGGCCAGCTTCTCGATCGCGGCGTGCAGCTCCACCTGCTGCTGCAGAACGAGGTTCGCCTCGCGCAAGGCGGCTTCGGTCTGCAGCCGGGCTTCCATCGCCTCGAACTCGCGGGTGGCTTCGGTGATGTAGACCAGCGCCAGGGGCTCGGGCAGCGTGTCCACCACCGTGGTGTGCAGGCGGACCCGGTGCATCACGCCGTCGCGCAGGCGCAAGTGCTGCACCGTGTCGAGCGACGGCAGCTGGTTCACGAAGCGCGCGCGCTCGTCGGCGCTGGGCCAGTGCCCGAGCTCCACGGTCGTGCGGCCGATCGCCTGCTCGCGGCGCTGGCCGGTGAGCGCCAGCCAGGCGTCATTGACCGCCAGCAGGCGCCCGTCGCTCAGGCGCGAGACGCTCGCGGCCAGCGGCGAGGCCAGGAAGATGGCCTCGAATGGCAAACCCGCTTCCGGCTGCGGGGCAAACGCTGCGCGCCCGACGGTGGACGGGGGTTCGGGAACAGTTTCGGCCATGCGCGCTCGTGAAAGGGTGGGAGGACGGAAACAGGCTCAAATTGTGCCGGACTGTGCGGCTTGCGGTGCGTGAAATTGGCCTGCTAAAGTGGCTTGCTCTTCACCACGACGCGCCCCGGAGACCATGAAACCCACCTCGCTGCGCCAGCAGCTCACGCGCGCGGCCATGCTCACCACGTTCCTGGCGATCCTGCTCAGTGCGGGCGCCCTGCTCACCTACGAGCTGATGGTCTACCGCCGCGTCGGCATCGCCGACATGCGCACCCAGGCCGATCTGATCGCGCGCTCCATCGCCCCGGCGCTGGAATCGCGCAACACCCAGGCGGCCTGGGAAAACCTCTACCTGCTGCGCCAGCAGCCCCAGATCCGCGCCGCCGCCGTGTACGGCCGCGACGGCGCGCTCATCGCCTCGCACACCACCACGAAAAGCGAGCTGCGCGCCCGCATCCCGCTGGCATCGGACGCCTGGGGCCCGCGCTTCAGCGGCTCGTCGCTGGAGATGGTCCGCCCCATCGAGCACAACGGCGCGCGCATCGGCATGCTCTATCTCAAGGCCGAACACGGCGTGTGGCAGCGTTTCGTGGACTTCGCGCTGATCGTGCTGGCCGTCAGCGCGGTGAGCCTGGTCGCGGCCTACTACCTGTTCGTGCTCCTGCAGCGCCGCATTACCGCGCCGCTGGAGAAGATGACGTCGGTGGCGCGCGACGTGATCGGCAGCCACAACTGGTCGCTGCGGGCACCGGCCACCGACTACAAAGACCTGGACGTGCTGGTCGACGCCTTCAACCGCATGCTCTCCGAATGCGAAATCCGCACCACCGAACTCGAACGCGAGATGGTGACGCGCCAGGGCGTCGAACGCGAACTGCGCCAGGCCGACCGCCAGAAGGACACCTTCCTGGCCACCCTCGCCCACGAATTGCGCAACCCCCTCTCGCCCATGACGAGCGCGGTGGCCCTGCTGCAGATGCCGCAGGTGTCGCCGCAGGCGCGGGAGAAGGCGCTGGCGGTGCTCGAGCGCCAGCTGCAGCACATCGTGCGCCTGGTCAACGACCTGCTGGACGCCTCCCGGGTGGCCACCGGCAAGCTGTCGCTCGACACGGCGCCGGTGAACATCGGCGAGCTGCTGCACACCGCCACCGAAGGCGCGCAGGCGCTGGCGCAGCAGCATGGCCTGCAGCTCACGCTGCACCTGCCCGATGCGGCGCTGTATGTGAACGGCGACGCGGTGCGGCTGACGCAGGTGTTCTCCAATCTGCTGAACAACGCCTGCCGCTACACCCCGCACGGCGGGCGCGTGGACCTCTCGCTCACCTCGACGCCATCCTCGGTCGAGGTGACGGTGGTGGACACCGGCATCGGCGTGGAGCCCGCCATGCAGGAACGCATCTTCGACCTGTTCGAACAGGCGGACCAGTCCATGCAGCGCGGCAGCGCCGGGCTGGGCGTGGGGCTGACGCTCTCGCGCCAGATCATCGAGCTGCACGACGGTTCGCTGTCCATGCACAGCGAGGGCCTGCACCGCGGCTCGTGCTTCACGGTGCGGCTGCCCCGCCTGCATCGAGAGCCACCGCGCGACGAGCCCCCCACCGTGGCGCCGTCCCACGCCCAGCCCTCGCGCCCGCTGCGCCTCCTGATCGCGGACGACAACGTCGATCTGACGGTGAGCCTGTCGGCCGTGCTGTCCTCACATGGGCACCTGGTCGAGGTCGTGCACGATGGCGAAGCGGCGGTTCGCGCGGCGCGCGCGCAGGTGCCGGACGTGGCGCTGCTCGACATCGGCATGCCCGGCCTCGACGGCCACCAGGTGGCGCGGGCGCTGCGCGCCGATGCCACCACGCAGGGCATCCGCCTCGTGGCCATCACCGGCTGGGGCCGCGACGCCGACCGCGAGGCCGCGCGCCTGGCCGGCTTCGATCAGCACCTGCTCAAACCGGTGAACCCCGAACAGCTGCTGCGGCTGCTGAGCGAGCCGCCAGAAGCGCCCCGCGTCCCGCCGGCCTGAGCCTCAGGCCGAGACGGCCAGGCCGTCATGGCGCTTGCGCCGGCCCACGGCCTCGATGCGCAGCATCTGACGGTACTTGGTGACGGTGCGCCGCGCCACCGTCAGGCCCTGCCGGGCGAGCTGGCGCGTGATCTCGGCGTCCGACAGCGGCCGATCGGTCGACTCCGCTTCGATGATGTCCTGGATCAAGCCCCGGATCGCGGTGCCCGAGCAGGCTTTGCCATTGGCGCTCACCATCGCACGCGAGAAGAAGTGCTTGAGCTCGTACACGCCGGTGGGTGTGGCCATGTATTTGTTGTTGGTGACGCGCGAAACCGTGGATTCGTGGATGCCGACCTCGTCGGCGATCTCGCGCAGGCCCAGCGGCTTCATCGCCATGCTGCCGTATTCGAAGAAGTGGCGCTGGCGCCGCACGATGGCCTGCGACACGTCGAGGATGGTCGAGAAGCGCTGCTCGACGTTGCGCAGCGTCCAGCGCGCCTCCTGCAGGTGCGCGCCCATCTCGGCGTTCTCGGCGCAGCGGTGGCGCTGGAACAGCTGGGCGTACACCTCGTTGATGCGCACCTTGGGCACGACCGCGGCGTTGAGCCGCACGTTCCACGCGCCCCGGTCCTTCTTCACGATCACGTCGGGCACGATGTAGTTCACCCGGGAAGAACTCAGGCGCCAGCCCGGTCGCGGGTCGAGGTGGCGGATGCGGTCACACACCGCCTCGACCTCGCCCACCGAGGCGTCCAGCGCCCGCGCCAGGGCAGGCACATCGCGCGCCGCCAGGCTGTCCATGTGGTCATTGACGATGGCGCGCGCCATCGCGCGCACGTGGGGGCATTCGATCTCGCCCAGCTGCAGGCTGAGACATTCCGCCACATCGCGCGCGGCCACACCGGCCGGCTCCAGCGACTGCACCAGCTTGAGCGCGATCTGCAGGTCTTCCAACGTCGCGGCGGGCACCACGTCCGCCACCTCGCGCAGTTCGTTCAGGGGCGTGCGCAGGTAGCCGTCGTCGTCGAGCGACTCGACCACCACACCCGCCAGCGCGAGGTCGCGCGGCGACAGGGCCATGGTGCCGAGCTGCCCGTGCAGGTGGGCATTGAGCGGGGTTTCCTCCATCATGAAATCGAGCGCGGACACATCCCCGTCATGTCCCTGGCGCGCCGGGGTCAGGCCATCGGCGAGCCACAGGTCGCTGTCGGACGCGGTGGACCGGTCGACCTCGGCCTCCGCCGGCGCCGCCAGATCGGTCTCGCGCGGTCCGTCGTACACCTCGCCGGCCGCTTCGCCCGATCGGCTGTCGATGTCACCATCCCGCAGGCCTTCGCGCTCGTCCTCGTCATCGCCCTCTTCCGCTTCCAGGAACGGATTGCGCCCCAGCACGTCGCGCACCACGATGCCGAAATCCAGCGAGGACATCTGCAGCAGGCGCACGGCGTGCTGCAAGCGGGGAGACAGGGTCTGGCTCTGGCGCTGGTCGGCGCGGGCGTCCATCTGGATCATGCGGTTCTCCTCCGGTAAGGCATGGTCGGCGGTGTCGCGAGGTGCGGCCGCCTCAGACCAACCCTCTATGCAACCACCATGCCGCACCTGCGCGGAAGACACAAATTCCCACAAAACCACGTACCCGTCAGGCCCTCACAGAGGGACACGGTGCGCACCTTTCCGAACATTCAGACACAGTCGATCGGAACGCCCTTCAGGCCGGCCCGCGCAAGGGCGCATCTTGCGGCAAGATTTGCCGAAACGGCCCGCGCGGACTAGTGCATCGATTCGTGTCGAAAGAGGTTGATGAGCGCCAGCAGGATGATGGCGCCGATCAGCGACACCAGCATGGCGCCCACGTTGAAGACGCTGTCGTTGAGGGTGTCCACCCCCATCAGGGGTGAGAGCACCCAGCCACCGATGGCGGCGCCCACGATGCCGGCCACGACATTGCGCACGATGCCCTGGCGCCCATCCGTGGACAGGACCACGCTGGCCAGCCTGCCCAACAGGCCGCCGACCGCCAACCAGAGGATGATGTTGATCATGGCGTTGCTCCTCGTTAGAGTGGTCGCAGGAAGTTCCTTCGAACCTGCCGGGGGCAATCCCCGCTCCCGGTGGCCGCGGGCACAGCACCTGCCCTGTCAAGGTCCCACCCGCCGGCATGCGGCGGGCCAACGCCACAACCGCAGCAGGAGATTTCCCATGAAGCAAGTGAAAGATGTGATGACCAGTGGCGTGCGCACGCTCGGGCCCCAGGACAGCGTGGTGCTCGCGGCCCAGGCCATGGAAGAACTGGACATCGGGGCGCTGCCGGTCTGCGATGGCCAGCGCATCCTCGGCATGGTGACCGACCGCGACATCGTGGTGCGCGGCGTCGCCCAGGACCTCGCGCCCGGCAAGACCAAGCTCGAGGACGTGATGAGCGCCCAAGTCGAATGGGTGTTCGAGGACGAAGGCCTGGCCGAGGTCGCGGCCAAGATGCAGCAACTGCAGATCCGCCGCCTGCCCGTGCTCGACCGCGACAAGCGCCTGGTGGGCATCCTCTCGCTGGGCGATCTGGCCGCCAAGGGCGACGTGCAGCAGGCCGGCGCCGCGCTGGCCGACATTTCCGAGCCGGCCCGCCCGACCCGCACCGGCCAATCGGTCGCCAGCGGCCCCGCCGGGGGCGGTGAAAGCCTCTGAAAGGCACGCGATGCTCTTTCGCGTGATGAAAGCCGCCGTCGTCAACTGGATCGACGACGACGCGCCCAGCATGGGCGCCGCCCTCGCCTTCTACACCCTGTTCTCCGTCGCGCCCATCCTGCTGATCGTGATCTCGGTCGCGGGCCTGTGGTTCGGTGAGGCCGCCGCGCGCGGCGAGATCTTCGCGCAGCTCTCGCAACTGGTCGGCAGCGACAGCGCGCTCACCATCAACAGCCTGGTGGAAGACGCGAACCGCCCGGCCGCCGGCATCGTGGGCACGGTGGTGGGCCTGGGCGCGCTGCTCATCGGCGCCACCACCGTGTTCGCCGAGCTGCGCAACGCCATGGACCGCATCTGGCGCACGAACGCCGAGCACCCCAAACGGGGCGGCGTGCTCGAGCTGCTGCGCGCGCGCCTGGTCTCGCTGGGGCTGGTGCTGGCCATCGGTTTCCTGCTCATGGTCTCGCTGGTGCTCAGCGCCGCGCTGGCGGCCCTGGGCAAGTGGGCCGCGCCCTGGCTGGGCGAGCTGGCGATGCTCGCGGGCGCGGTCGACTTCGCCCTGAGCCTGGCCTTCCTCAGCGTGCTGTTCGCCATGATCTTCAAATGGATGCCGCGCGTGCCGCTGGCCTGGGGCGATGTGTGGATCGGTGCCGTGATCACCGCCGTGCTGCTCACCGTGGGCAAGTCCGTCATCGGCACCTACATCGGGCGCAGCGGCGTCGCCTCGGTGTTCGGCGCGGCCTCCTCGCTGGTCATCTTCCTGCTCTGGGTGTATTACTCGGCGCAGGTGTTCCTGCTCGGCGCGGAGTTCACGCGCGCCTTCACCCTGCGGCACCAGACCGCCGACCGCACCACCGAGGACCCCGCGCCGTGAACCGTGCTTTCACCTGCATCTGCGGGCAACCGATCTTCTTTCGCAACAGCGTGTGCCTGGGCTGCGGCCGGGCGCTGGGCTACGACGCCGCGCGCGGCAAGCTGCTGCCCCTGGAGCCCACCGACGAACCCGGCTGGTGGCGCAGCAGCGAGACCGGCACGCGCCAGCGCACCTACCAGCGCTGCGAGAACCTGTCCTCGCCGGCCGCGTGCAACTGGCTCATCCCGCCGGCCAAGCCACGCGAGCACACGCCCTCGCTGTGCCTGTGCTGCCGGCTCACGCGCACGCTGCCCGACCTCGACGTGCCGGAACACGCCGGCTGGTGGCACCGCATCGAACAGGCCAAACGGCGCATGGTGTCCTCGCTGCTCGCCCTGCGCCTGCCCATCGTGCCGCGTGGCGAAGACCCGCAGCGCGGGCTGGCCTTCGACATCCTGGTCTCGCAGCCCGGCCTGCCGCCCGTGGTCACCGGCCACGCCGGGGGCGTGATCACCCTGGACGCGGCCGAGGCGGACGACGCCACGCGCGAGCACCGCCGCACCTCGCTGCGCGAGCCCTACCGCACGCTGCTGGGCCACCTGCGCCACGAATCGGGCCACTACTTCTGGCAGCGCCTGGTCGATGGCAAGGAATGGCTGGAGCCGTTCCGGGCCGTGTTCGGCGACGAGCGCACCGACTACGCCCTGGCGCTGCAGAACCACTACAACCACGGCGCGGCAGCGGACTGGAGCTCGCGCCACGTCACTGCCTACGCCAGCTGCCATCCCTGGGAGGACTGGGCCGAGACCTGGGCGCACTACCTGCACATGCGCGACACGCTGGGCACGGCGCGCGGCTTCGGCATCCGGGGCGACCGCGTGGAACTGGCCTGCGAACCCTTCGGCCCCGACGTGCTGAGCGAGGACGGCAACGGCAACGGGGCCCTGGACGCCACCGACGAGCAATTCCTGCTCTGGCTCAACCACTGGCTGCACCTCACCGTGGCTTTGAACGAGATCTCGCGCAGCATGGGCGTGGCCGACTTCTACCCCTTCGTGCTGTCGCGGCCCGCCGTGCGCAAGCTGCACCTGGTGCACCGCGTCATCGCCCACCACACCCCCCGGGGCGGCCGGCGCCGGCGCCCGCTGACGCCACCCCAGCCTCAGTCGTAGGCGAGCGGGAACATGATCTGGAAGGTCGTGCCGGAGTGGTCCGAGTCCACCTGCACCGTGGCATCGAGCACCTCGCACAGGCGCTTGACGATGGACAGGCCGATGCCCTCGCCGTGCACGTAGTGCTCGGTGGACTCGCCCGGCGCGGGCACGCCAGCGTCCTCATCGTGAATGTGCGTGATCTGGTTCGCGTGCGTATCGCTCACGACCTGCTCTGCGTGCTGGGTGGCCACCTCCAGCGCGTCCTTCAGCTCCGAGGACTTGGCCTGGTGGATGCCCGGACCCGTGTCTTTCACGATCAGCTTCCAGCGATCCGGGTCCTGGGCGCCGCCATCGGCCCAGGTGACCTCCACGCCTCCGGTGCGCGTGTAGCGGATCGCGTTGAGCACCAGGTTCTGCACGATGCGTCGCAGCTTCACCGCATCGGACTGCACCACGAAGGGCGACGGCCCGTTCAGGCCGAAGGTCAGGCCCTTCTGCTGCGCGTGGTCCTCCAGCGCCTCCCACAGATCGCGCAGCGGCGGCGCGACGTCCATGGACTCGAGGTTGCGCTCCTCCTGCCCGCTTTGCAGCCGCGCCAGGGTGGTCACATCGTCCAGCAGCTTGTGCAGCGCCTGCACGTTGTGGCCCAGCAGGCGCAGGAAGGTCTCGCGTGCCGCCGGATCGGCCTGGCGCGCACCCAACCCGGCCGTGGCGTTGGTCACCACACCCAGGTTGCCGCGCAGGTCGTGCGCGGCTTCCTGCCAGAGCAAGGCACGCTGCTGCTCCAGATGGCGCAGGGCCTCCAGGGCCTGCTCCAGCCCACGCGCGTAGGCGGTGGCCTCCAGTTGCTGCAACTTGAAGTACTGCGCGGTGCTGGCGCTCACGGCCAGGCTGTAGACCTGCGCCCACACCGCGCGCGCCATGGCCATCGCCGCCACCGAGTGGCCCGAGGCCACCGCTTCCAGCGCGTTGACCACGCATTCGTTGAGCCGGCCGAGCTCCCGCACCACCTCGGCCAGGCCGAAGCCCTGCTGCCAGCGGTGCAGGCCGTGCGCGGCGGCGTCGCCCAGGTGCGCGGTTTCCACGCGGGGTGCGCGCAGTTGCTCCTCGAAGCCCTCCAGCACGGCGGGGATGTGGTCGTTGAGCTGCGTGTGTGGCAGCGAGGCGCCGGTGGTCAGCGTGGCGTCCGCCGCAACGCTGGCGCGCCACGCCTGCAGAATGGCTTCACGCCTTTGCGTCAGTTCGTCCGCCAGCGCGATGAGTTCTTTTCCATGCAGGGGCATCGGTAGGCCTTGAAGGTGGGTGGCGACAGCGGCGCTCAGGGCTCGCGCGTCATTCTGCACCCGAAAGCCACCGACCGTTCAATGTCCCCCGCCTGTCGGGGGGTCGGCCTCCTTCTCCTTGCGGATCGAACGCCCCCAGCGGCGCAGCCACACCAGCACCAGCAGGATGAAGGCCGTGGCCAACACGGCGGTGCCCGTCTGGCCGAGCCCGGCGGCCACGCCGATCGCGGCGGTCGCCCAGATGGTGGCGGCCGTGGTCAGCCCGTGGATCCGCCCCTCGCTCTCGTCCTTGAGCACCGCGCCCGCGCCGAGAAAGCCGATGCCCGAGACCAGGCCCTGCACCACGCGGCTGAGCTGCTCCTCGTTCATGCCGGATGCCTGGGGCACCAGCACGAACAGGGCCGCGCCCAGCGCCACCAGCATGTGGGTGCGCAGCCCGGCCTCGGCATCCCGCCGCTCGCGGTCCCAGCCGATGGCCGCGCCCAGCAGCAGGGCTTCGCCCATGCGCCAGGTGGCGCGCGTGATGCGCTCGACATCGGCGAGGTCGCCGAACTCGGCCTGCACCGTGGTCCAGATGGTTTGCAGCACGGACATCGCGGTCAGCCTTGCGGGGGCGTGGACGGCGACAGCGCCGCGCCTTCGTCCCGCCATTGGGCAAGGCTGCCCATGAGCGCGCCCAGCGGAATGGGCTTGGTGAAATACAGGTCGAACCCGGCGGCCATCGAGCGTGCCCGGTCGTCCTGCTGCGAGCGACCGGTCACGGCGACGATCATCATGCGCTGCTCCGGCAAGGCATCGCGCAGGCAGCGCGCCACCGTGTTGCCATCCATGCCGGGCATTCCGATGTCGAGAATGCAGACGTCGGGCCGCAGCCGCTGCGCCATCTCCAGGGCTTCGCGCCCGTCGTTGGCGATCTGCACGGTGTGGCCGTCCACCTCCATCAGCAGGGCCAGCGACTCGGCGGCGTCTCGGTTGTCGTCCGCGACCAGCAGCCGCAGGCCGCTGCCCGCAGGCGATGGATGGGGCTCGTACATGCTTGGCTCGCCCGCGCCGGTGGTCTGAAGAACCATTCTTTTTCCATGGGTTGTCGGATCAGGCCTACACAGGGCAAACGGCGCGCCCGGTTCGATTCCCCCAGGCAAAAAAAGGGATGCCGGGGCTCGGCATCCCGAAAAATGCGCCGAAACCGGCCTCAGAACCGGTGCATGTAGCCGATGCTGGTGGTGTCCACCTCGCGCTTGCCGATGCCCACGAAGCGCACGTCGTAGCGGTTCCACTCCAGCACGATGGAGGAGCGCGGGCTCAGGTCGAAGCCGATGCCCGCACCGTAGGAACCTTCCCACCCGCTGGCCTTGCCGGTGGCGATGCCCGAGCCCGGGCTGGCCGAGACCTCGCTGCGGCCATAGGTGGTGCCGACCTTGCCGAACAGGTGCACCACGCCCAGCGGCACGCGTCCCACCAGGCTCAGGTTGATGCCGTGTGCCTCGGCCTTGCCGCCGCCACGCTCCATGTCGCCCAGGTTCACGTAACCCAGTTCGGCACCGAAGTAGCGGTTGAACATCCCGCCGGTGTACAGGTGGTACGAGGTGCTGTTGTCCGAACAGGCGAAGCCCCCCACGCAGCCCAGGTCGTAGTCGGGTTTGCCGACGTTGATGCCGACGTAGCCGTGCGAGGTGTACGGAATCACGGAGAAGTTGCCTTCGCCCGGTGCGTAGGCGCGCCGCTGCGCCGTGGTGTTGGTGGTGCCTGCCTGGGCCACCACCGTGGTGTCCAGAGGGGTGGGCGGCGTGCCCGACTGCGCGGAGACCGAGCACGCAACGGCCAGGCCGATCGCGGCCAGCGGCCACGCCTTGAGATGGTGAAGTGAGCGGTTCATGGGGAGTCCTGGTGGGTTGGAGAAACACTGCGCCTGAAAGGGAATGCAGCGCTTCACCACGGCAAGCGGGATGCCAGGTGCCCGCAGGCGGACATCGAACCGCGGACGGGCACATGGATTGCCCTCATCCTCCAGGGCGCCATGAATGTGTGCAGTGACAGTGCGGCACCCTTGGGCCAGGCATCCGATGTTTTCCCTACTTCCTTCGAAGCGCGAACCGGGTGCCTTGTCGGCCCGAGGCTTCTCCATCCGGACGCGCCTGATTGCCCTGGTGCTGGCGGTGCTGCTGCCCGCGCTGTGCGCCGCCGCCTGGGTGCTGAGCCTCACCTACCGCATGGAACGCGAGAGCAGCGAACACGTGCTCGAAGAGACCACCCGCGCGCTGTCCATGGTGCTCGACCGCGAGTTGACCCAGCGGGCCGTCGTGGTGCGCGCGCTCGCGAGTTCCAGCCTGCTCGACACAGCACCCCAGCTGTCGCCCGCCGCCCTGCGCGATTTCGACCAGCAGGCGCGGCGCACGCTGACCGGGCTGGAAGGCTGGCTGGAGCTGCGCAGCGCGGACCAGGTGCTGGTCAACACCCGCCAGCCACCCGGCACCCGGCCGCGCGCGGGCCCCCGGCTTGCGCTGGTCGACCGCCCGATGATCCAGCCGCTGCGGCAGGACGCGGCGCTGGGCATTCAGTACGCCGCGCTAGTGCAGCCGGTGCTGCGCGAGGGCCAGGCGGTGCTCAACCTGTCGCTCACGATGCTGCCGAACGAGTTCCAGCGCATCATCGACGAACAGCGCCTCCCTGCGGGCTGGCTGGCGGCCATCATCGACAACCAGGGCCGCGTGGTCGCCCGCCATCCCGGCGGCGGCGTCCACATCGGGCGGCCGGCCACGGCGGACCTCAAGGCCCACCTGGACGCCGAACGCGAGGGCCTGATGCACTCGGTCTCGCTCGATGGCCATCCCGTGACCCTGTACTTCCACACCTCGCCGCAAGGCTGGACCTACGTCACGGGCATGTCGCGCGAGCAGTTCGAGGGCACGGTCCCGCGCGCCGTGCTGCAGGTGGCCGCCGCCATGCTGGCGCTGCTGGTGGTCTCGCTCATCGCGGCGGCCTGGGTGGCGCGGCGCATCGTCCAACCCATCCACACCATCGAGCAGATGGCGCTGGACCTGCGCGAAGGCCGCCCCCTGCGGCGCACGCGCACCGGCCTGCTGGAGTGCGACCAGGTCGCGCTGGCGCTGCACGATGCGGGGCACGCCATCCGCCACGCGCGCATCGAGCTGGAACGCCAGGTGAGCGATGCGGTGGAACGCACCCGCAAGCTGGAGCAGCGGGCCTCGCACAACCACCGCGTGGAAGCCCTGGGCCGGCTCACCGGCGGCATCGCTCACGAGTTCAACAACCTGCTGGGCATCATCAGCAATTGCGCGCACCTGATGCGCCGCCTGGCCCCGGCCCCCGCCATCCAACCCGCGATCGACGCCACGCTGAGCGCGGTCGACACCGGCAGCCGCCTGACCCAGCACCTGCTGCGCTTTGCCGGCCGCCAGACCGTGCACCCGCGCGTGATGCAGCTCCAGACCTTCCTGCCCGAGACCGCCGAACTGCTGCGCACCCTGCTGGACCGCCGCGTCACGCTGACCACCGAGGTCGACGAAAACACGCCCGCCGTGCAGCTGGACCCGAGCGAGCTGGAGCTCTCGCTCATCAACCTGGCGCTGAACGCGCGCGAGGCCATTCCTGCCCATGGCCACCTCTGGCTGCGCGCCGCTGCGGCCGAGCCCGACGATCTGGAGGGCCTGCCCAGCGGCAGCTATGTGCGCATCACCCTGCGCGATGACGGCCATGGCATGGACGACACCGTCGCCCACCGCGCCTTCGAGCCCTTTTTCTCCACCCGGGAACCGCACGAAGTCGCCGGGCTGGGCCTGAGCCAGGTGTATGGCTTCTGCTTGCAGGCCGGCGGCCGAGCGCGCCTGGAGAGCATGCCGGGCCTGGGCACCACGGTCACGCTGGTGCTGCCCGCCCACACCGGTGAGCCCGCCGACGCGCGCGCCGCCCTGCCGGTCTCGCCCGCCGCCATCGCCGGCACCCGCCTGCTGCTCGTCGAGGACAACGAGGCCCTGTGCGAGGCCACCGCCGCCGTGCTCCGCTCCTACGGCTGCGACGTGGTGTGCACCGCCAGCGCGGAGGACGCGCTGCGGCTGATCGACACCCCGCCGGGCTTCGATGTGGTGGTCACCGATGTGCTGATGCCCGGCAAGATGGACGGCGTCGCGCTCGCGAACCATTTGCGGCAAATCTTGCCGCAGCTGCCCGTGGTGCTGATCAGCGGCCACCACGGCGACACGTCGCCCCCGCCGGGCGTGCGCCTGCTGCGCAAACCCTGCCCGCCCGAGGTGCTGGCGGGCGCCATCGAAGCGGCCATCGCGCAGCGCCCCCTCTGACAAAGACCGCCCAACGGGTACGCCATGTGCCCATGAACAGACGTCGGATGGGTTGGGACTTCCAGTCCCCCGGTTCGGCGTCCTGTTCACAACTTCGAAGGAACGCCATGAAAGACACACGCACCATCAACACGCTCAACAACCTCATCGAGACCTGCAAGGACGGTGAGTACGGCTTCAAGGCCAGCGCGGACCACGCCGTGGACCCGCAGATCAAGTCCCTCTTCATGACCCGCGCGGAAGACTGCCGGCGCGCCGCCGCAGAACTGCAGACCATCGTGATGCAGCAAGGTGGCAAACCCGAAGACAGCGGCACCGCCACCGGTGCGGCCCACCGTGGCTGGGTGGCCGTCAAGGGCACCCTGGCCGGCTACACCGACCTGGCCATGCTCGAAGAGACCGAGCGCGGCGAAGACACCGCCCTGGCGCGCTACCGCTCCGCGCTGAAGGACGAGTTGCCCGCCGACATCCGCAGCGTGGTCGAGGCCCAGATGCAAGGCGTGCAGCGCAACCACGACCAGATCCGTGCGCTGCGCGACCAGCACAAGGCCGCCGCCACCCACTGACCTCCCCATCCTCCCCCTTGGCCCGCGCTTGCCGCGGGCTTTTTTTCGCGCGGCGGCCTCAACGGCCCTGGGGATGGCGCTCGGCCCACTCCGCGTCGCTGTGCCCATCGCCCACCGGGTCGGCGCTTTCGTCTTCCGGCGGAGCGGAGGGAACGGGGG
>NZ_JBYTAE010000005.1:0-44363 GCF_058787875.1 Hydrogenophaga sp. FW305-3-2-15-A-LB1
CAGCCCCGCCATGCCCGCGCCCGAACCGGTGCAGCCCATCCTGGCGCCGCCCCGCGTGGAACCCGCACCCAAGCGGCCCCAGGCCAGCAACCCGCCGGCGCCCGCGCCGGCCGCCACCCCTGCCGCGTCATCACCGGCCAACGCGCCGCCTGTGGCGGCCACGCCAGCCCCCGCCGCGACGGCCAAGGCGCCCGCCGTGGCACCGCCTGCGGCCCCGGCCGCCGCCAGCCCCCCGGAGGCCAACGCCGCACCCGTGCGCAGCTTTGCCGAGCTCTCGCCCGAAGCCCGCGCGCAGTTGCCGGCCGTCAACGTGAGCGGCTCGACCTACTCCAAGAACCCGGCCCTGCGCATGCTGATCGTCAACGGCAAGGTGCTGCAGGAGGGCCAGGAAATCTCGCCCGGCTTCAAGCTGGAGACCATCGGCCAGCGCAGCGCGGTGCTCAACCACAACGGCTTGCGTTACTCCATCGGCTACTGACGACATGAACGCCGACCCGGAAGAACCCGTCCTGCAGGTCAAGGGCCTGCGCTTCGGCTGGGCCGAGCCGCCCCTGTTCGATCGGCTGTCGTTCGACATCCCGCCCGGCGTCAGCCTGGTGCGTGGCGACGACGGCAGCGGCAAGAGCACCCTGCTGCGGCTGCTGGCAGGTGCCCAGAACGCCGATGCCGGCTCGCTGGTGATCCACGGCATCCACCTCGATGAGCACCACGATGCCTACCGCCACCAGGTGTTCTGGATCGACCCGCAGACCGAGGCGCACGACGCACTGGCGGCCAAGGGCTACCTGGACAGCCTGAGCCACCACTACCCGAACTTCGACGCCGATTCCATGGCCGAACTGGTGCAGGGCTTCGGGCTGGGGCCGCACCTGGCCAAGCCGATGTACATGCTCTCCACCGGCAGCCGGCGCAAGGTCTGGCTCACTGCGGCGTTCGCGTCGGGCACACCGCTCACGCTGATCGACCAGCCCTTCGCCGCGCTCGACGCGCCCTCGATCCGCTTCCTGCGCGAGTTGCTGCAGGACGCCGCCGACCACCCCAGCCGGGCCTGGCTGCTGGCGGACCACGAGGCGCCCGAAGGCATCGCTCTGAAGAAGACGGTCTCGCTCTAGCGCCCGCCCAGCCCCATCCCGCGCGAGATCACCTCTTTCATGATCTCGTTCGTGCCGCCGTAGATGCGCTGCACGCGCGCGTCGGCGTAGGCACGGGTGATGGGGTACTCCCACATGTAGCCGTAGCCGCCGTGCAGCTGCAGGCACTCGTCCATCACCTTGCACTGCAGGTCGGAGCACCAGTACTTGGCCATGCTCGCGGTGGCGGTGTCGAGCTTGCCGTCCACGATGAGCTCGCAGCACTTGTCGACGAACACGCGCGCCACCTGCACCTCGGTCTGCAGCTCGGCCAGGGTGTAGCGCGTGTTCTGGTACTGGGCCACGGCCTGGCCGAAGACCTTGCGGTCCTTGGTGTACTGCACCGTCCAGTCGATCGCGGCCTGCGCCGACGCCACCGCGCCGATGGCGATCTGCAGCCGCTCCCAGGGCAGTTGCTCCATGAGGCAGATGAAGCCCCGGCCTTCCATGGCCGGGCCACCCAGCAGGTTCTCGGCCGGCACCTTCACGTTGTCGAAGAACAGCTCGGAGGTGTCCTGCGCCTTCATGCCCAGCTTCTTCAGGCGCTTGCCTTTTTCGAAACCCGGCATGCCGCGCTCGACCAGCAGCAGGCTGGTGCCCTTGGCGCCCGCGCTCGGGTCGGTCTTGGCGACCACGATCACGAGGTCGGCGTGCCAGCCGTTGGTGATGAAGGTCTTGCTGCCGTTGAGCAGATAGCTGCCGTCAGGCTGCTTGATGGCGGTGCTCTTGACCCCCTGCAGGTCGCTGCCGGCGGCGGGCTCGCTCATCGCGATCGCGCCGACCATCTCGCCCGTGGCGAGCCGGGGCAGGTATCTCTTCTTCTGTTCCTCGGTGCCGTAGTGCAGGATGTACGGCGCCACGATCTCGCTGTGCAGGCCGAAGCCGATCCCGCTGAAGCCGCTGCTCGCGATCTCCTCCATCTGCACCACCGAATAGAGCTTGTCGGCTTCCGAGCCACCATAGGCCTCGGGCAAGGTCATGCAGAGAAAACCGTTCTCGCCGGCCTTGCTCCAGACCGCGCGGTCCACGTAGCCCTGCTCCTCCCAGGCCTCGTGGTGTGGCGCGACCTCTTTCTCCACGAACTTGCGGAAACTGTCGCGAAAGGCCTCGTGGTCGGCGTTGAACAGGGTGCGTTCGATCATGGTGTCACCTATCAGACTGCGGCGAAGAATTACAGAAAGCAAATGCTTGGCAAAAGTCTATACTGATTCGCGGCATCCGCCTTCCCCCAGGAGACACCATGAGCGAAGCATTCGTATTCGATGCCGTGCGCACGCCGCGCGGCAAGGGCAAGAAAGACGGCAGCCTGCACGAGGTCAAGCCGATCGACCTGCTGGCCGGCGTGCTCACCCAGTTGCAGCAACGCAATGGCTTCGACACCGGCGCGGTGGACGACGTGGTCATGGGCGTGGTCTCGCCCATCGGCGAGCAGGGTTCGGTGATCGCCAAGGTGGCCGCGCTCAAGGCCGGCTGGGACTGGCGCTGCTCGGGCGTGCAGCTCAACCGCTTCTGCGCTTCCGGCCTCGAGGCGGTGAACATGGCGGCGATGAAGGTGCGCAGCGGCTGGGAAGACCTGGTGGTGGCCGGCGGCGTGGAGAGCATGAGCCGCGTGCCCATCGGCTCCGACGGCGGCGCCTGGGCGCAAGACCCGCAGACCAACAGCGACACCCTGTTCGTGCCGCAGGGCGTCGGTGCCGACCTGATCGCCACGCTCGAAGGTTTCACGCGCGAGGACGTGGACGCCTTCGCCCTCGAATCGCAGAAGCGCGCGGCGGCGGCGCGCGCGGCCGGGTACTTCAAAGGCTCGGTGGTGCCCGTCACCGACTTCCTGGGCCAGACCATCCTGGACGAGGACGAGTTCATCAAGCCGCAGACCACGATGGACGGCCTGGCCTCGCTCAAGCCCGCGTTCGAACACCTCGGCGGCATGGGCTTCGACGCCGTGGCGCTGCAGCGCTACCCGCAGGTCGAGCGCATCCACCATGTGCACCACGCAGGCAACTCCTCGGGCATCGTCGACGGCGCGACCGCCGTGCTGATCGGCAGCGACAGCGCGGGCAAGGCGCACGGCCTCACGCCGCGCGCGCGCATCGTCTCGGTGGCGCTCTCGGGCGCCGACCCCACCATCATGCTCACCGGCCCCATGCCGGCGGCGCGCAAGGCCCTGGCGAAGGCTGGTCTGTCCATCGAGCAGATCGACCTGTTCGAGGTCAACGAGGCCTTCGCGGCCGTGCCCATGAAGTTCATGAAGGAGATGGGCGTGCCCCACGAGAAGGTGAACGTGAACGGTGGCGCCATCGCCATGGGCCACCCGCTGGGCGCCACCGGCGCCATGATCCTGGGCACGCTGATCGACGAGTTGCACCGCCGCCAGTTGCGCTACGGCCTGGCCACGCTGTGCGTGGGCGGCGGCATGGGCATCGCCACGATCGTCGAAAGGATCTGAGGCATGAAAACCATCCGCTACGAACTCGCCGACGGCATCGCCACCATCACCTTCGACGAGGAAGGATCCCCCGTCAACACCATGTGCGCCGACTGGCAGCAGGACCTCACCGAGGTCACGGCACAGGTCATGCGCGACTGCGCCGACATCAAGGGCATCATCCTGGCCTCGGCCAAGAGCACCTTCTTCGCGGGCGCCGACCTCAAGGGCACGATGCGCCTGCAGCCCAGCGACGCGCCGCGCGTGTTCGCCGAGATCGAGCAGACCAAGAAGAACTTCCGCACGCTGGAGACACTGGGCGTGCCGGTGGTGAGCTGCATCAACGGCACGGCGCTGGGCGGTGGCTGGGAAGTGGCGCTTGTGGGCCACCACCGCATCGCGGTGAACGACCCCAAGATCCAGCTCGGCCTGCCCGAGATCACGCTGGGCCTCATCCCCGGCGCCAGCGGCATCACAAAGATGGTGCGCCTGCTCGGCCTGATGGGCGCGCAGCCCTACATCCTGGAGAGCAAGCTGTTCAACCCGCGCGAAGCGCAGGAGCTCGGCCTGGTGCACGAACTCGTCTCGCCCGAGGGCGATGTGACCCATGCGCTGCGCAACGCCGCGCTGGACTGGATCGCGGCGCACCCGCAGTCGCGCCAGCCCTGGGACGACAAGAACCACAAGATTCCCGGCGGCACGCCGAGCAGCCCCAAGGTCGCCGGCATGCTCACCGTGGCGCCCGCCATGCTCAAGCAGAAGACGCGCGGGCTCTACCCGGCGCCCGAGGCGGCGCTCGCCGCCATGGCCGAAGGCGCGATGGTGGACTTCGACACCGCGCTGCGCATCGAGAGCCGCTACCTCGCGAAGCTCATCGTGAGCCCGGTGGCGAAGAACATGATCAACACGTTCTTCTTCAACCTCAACGCGATCAAGAGCGGCCAGTCGCGTCCCAAGGGGATCTCGCGCTACAAGCCGAAGAAGGTGGGCGTGCTCGGCGCCGGCATGATGGGCGCGGGCATCGCCTACGTGCAGGCCAGCCGGGGCATCCGCACCGTGCTGGAGGACGTGAGCATCGAAACCGCCGAGCGCGGCAAGTCCTACAGCTTCAAGCTCACCCAGACCCGCGTGGACCAGGGCCGCATGAGCCCCTACGACCAGCGCGAGCTGCTCGACCACATCCTGCCCACCGACCACCCTAGCGACCTCAAGGGCTGCGACCTGATCATCGAGGCGGTGTTCGAGAACCGCGAGGTCAAGGCCGCCGTCACCAAGGAAACCGAGCCCATGCTGGCCGCCGGCGGCTTCTTCGCGAGCAACACCTCCACCCTGCCCATCTCCGGCCTGGCACAGGCCAGCAGCCGGCCGCAGCGCTTCGTCGGCATCCACTTCTTCAGCCCGGTGGACAAGATGAAGCTGGTGGAGATCATCCGCGGCAAGGAGACCGACGACGAGACCATCGCGCGCGCCTTCGACTACGTGCAGGCCCTGGGCAAGCTGCCCATCGTGGTGAACGACTCACGCGGCTTCTACACCAGCCGCACCTTCGGCACCTTCGTGATGGAAGGCGCGGCCATGCTGGGCGAAGGCATTCCGGCGCCGGTGATCGAGAACGCCGCCATGCAGGCGGGCATGCCGGTGGGGCCGCTGGCCGTGCTGGATGAGACCGCGCTCTCGCTCTCGGTGCACGTGATGGACCAGACCCGCGCCGATTTCGAGAAGGAAGGCCGCCGCTACGCCGCCACGCCGGGCGAGCTGCTGGTCGAGCGCATGGTCAAGGAATTCAAGCGGCCGGGCCGCGCCGCCGGCGGCGGCTTCTACGACTACCCCGCGGGCCAGAAGAAGCAGCTCTGGCCCGAACTCAAGGCGCGCTTCGAGAAGCCCGGCGCCGCCTGGGACCTGCAGGACGTCAAGGACCGCCTGATCTACCGCCAGTCGGTGGAGACCGCGCGCTGCCTCGCCGAAGGCGTGCTCACCACCGTGCACGACGGCAACATCGGCTCGATCTTCGGCATCGGCTTCCCGGCCTGGACGGGCGGTGCGCTGCAGTTCATCTACGGCATGGGCATCGAGGCCTTCGAACGGCGCTGCGCCGAGCTGGCGGCGCGCCACGGCGCGGGCTTCGCGCTCGACGAGGCGGCGAAGAACGCGATCCGCCAGCACCAGCCGGTGTACTGAACACGTCCGCTCCCACGCGCCGGCGGCCACCCCGCCGGCGTTTTTTTGAACCACCCTCCCCCTCTTCCCCATGAAACGACTCGAAGGAAAAGTCAGCCTCATCACCGGTGCGGCGCAAGGCATCGGCCTGGCCACCGCGCTCAAGTTCGCGCAGGAAGGCGCCACCGTCATCGTGTGCGACGTGAAGCAGGCCGCGGTGGACAGCGCCGTGCGGCAGTGCGAGGCGCTGGGCGCCACCGCCCTGGGCTTGGTGATGGACGTGACCCAGCGCGAGATGGTCGACGCGGTGGTGGCCCAGGTGAAGGCGCGCTTCGGCCGCATCGACGTGTTGGTGAACAACGCCGGCATCACGCAGGACGCGCGCCTGCAGAAGATGACGCTCGAGCAGTTCGACCGCGTGATCGACGTCAACCTGCGCGGCGTGTTCCATTGCGCGCAGGCCGTGGCCGACACCATGACCGCGCAAGGCAGTGGCGTGATCCTCAACGCCTCGTCGGTGGTCGGCATCTATGGCAACTTCGGGCAGACCAACTACGCCGCGAGCAAGTTCGGCGTGATCGGCTTCACCAAGACCTGGAGCCGCGAACTCGGCCCCAAGGGCGTGCGCGTGAACGCGGTGGCGCCCGGCTTCATCGCCACGCCCATCCTGGACACCATCCCGGCCAAGGTCATCGCCGAGATGGAGCACCGCGTGCCGCTGCACCGCCTGGGCCGGCCGGAGGAGATCGCCAACGTCTACGCCTTCCTGGCCAGCGACGAGGCCAGCTACATCAACGGCGCCGTGATCGAGGTCTCGGGCGGCATGTCGGTGTAGAGGAGCCGCCCTGCGCCGCCACGTGCTCTGGAGGCTGGCGCCGCTCGCCTGGTTTTTTTGGTCTGGCGGCGAATTGCGTCAGGAACGTGACGAAATCACGTGCGGGACTGCCCCAGTGCCGCCGCAGGCCGCCTGCCGGCGGCTCACATCCCTGGCGGGTATGCAATCATCGGGGCCTCGCTCCGTCCCGTTCCGTTCCGGCCCGCATGCAGACTGCTCCCCTTCCCTCCAACGAGGAACAACGCCTGGCCCGGTTGCGCGGCCTGGGCGTGCTCGACACCCTGCCCCAGAAAGCGTTTGACGACATCTCCGCGCTGGCGCAGGTGATCTGCGGCACGCCGGTGGCGCTGATCACCCTCATCGACCGCGACCGCCAGTGGTTCAAGTCCCGCGTCGGCGTGGACGTGAGCGAAACCCCGCGCGAGGTGGCGTTCTGCTCGCATGCCATCCTCGATCCGGAGCACGTCATGGTGGTCGAGGA
Source organism: Hydrogenophaga sp. FW305-3-2-15-A-LB1 (assembly GCF_058787875.1). Classification (NCBI taxonomy): domain Bacteria; kingdom Pseudomonadati; phylum Pseudomonadota; class Betaproteobacteria; order Burkholderiales; family Comamonadaceae; genus Hydrogenophaga; species Hydrogenophaga sp. FW305-3-2-15-A-LB1. The sequence goes on from NZ_JBYTAE010000005.1 coordinate 7,029, forward strand.
CATGAGCCAGGACACGCGCTTCCAATGCAACCCGCTGGTCACCGGCCCGACCAACGTGCGCTTCTACGCCGGTGCGCCCATCGTCACCAGCGACGGCTTCGCGCTGGGCACGGTGTGCGTCATCGACCAGATGGCGCGCACGCTGCATTCGGTGCAGCTGAGCGCCCTGAGCCGCCTCTCGGCCCTGGTTGCCACGCTGCTCGAACACGAGCGGGCGCGCCAGCTCGAGACCCGGCGCTCCGCCAACGAGGCCCAGCAGGCGCACGAGGAACTCACCGCCATGGCCGCCGCCGGGCTGGACCTGCAGGCCTACATCGACGCTGACGGCGTCTACCGCCACGTCAACCAGACCTACCTGAACTACATCGGCAGCACGCGCAGCGAAGTCATCGGCGTGGCCGTCAAGGACCGCCTGGGTGAAGCGACCTACAACAACATGGTCGGCTCCAAGATGGCGCGCGCCATGGCCGGCGAGACCGTGATCTACCAGCGCGTCTCGCATTTCAAGGTCGCCGGCAACCGCCACATGGAGATCGCCCTGCTGCCCGTGCGCGGCGCGGACGGGAAGGTCAGCGGCGTGGTCATGCGCGGGCGCGACATCCAGGAACTCAAGAACAAGGAACGCCAGCTCGGAGAAACCATCGTCCAGCTCGAGAAGAAGACGCTGGAACAGGAGCGCTTCATCCACATCCTGTCGCACGACCTGCGCGAGCCCATCAACGCCATCAACAACTTCACCTCGCTGCTGGAGGCCGACCACCAGCACGAACTCTCGCCCGATGCGCGGCGCTACCTGGGCTTCGTGCGCACGGGCGGCCAGCACATGGCCTGCCTGCTGGACAGCCTGCTGAAGTACGTGCGCCTGGACCGCCACTCGCTCGACAGCGGGCCGGTGGACGTGACCGTGCTGGTCGGCCAGGTGGGCGACGACCTCGGCGACGCGCTGACGAAGACCCAGGGCCAACTGCAGTGCGATTCGTTGCCCACCGTGCAGGCCGATCCGTCCCTGCTTCGCATCGCGCTGCAGAACCTGGTGGCCAACGGCCTGGCCTTCGCGCGGCCCGGCGTGCCGCCGCACGTGCGCGTGAGCGCCACGCGCGAGCATGGCTTCGACCAGATCCACGTGCTCGACAACGGCCTGGGCATCGCCCCCGAGCATCAGGCCAGCATCTTCGACATGTTCAAGCGCCTGCACCCGCGCAAGACGCACGCCGGCTCGGGCCTGGGCCTGCCGATCTGCCGGCGCATCGCGGCGCTGCACGGCGGCCACCTCTCGGTGCAGTCGGTGCCGGGTGAAGGCAGCCGCTTCACGCTGCACCTGCCGGTGCCGCACGGCACGCCGTCCCGAGGCGCCCCATGACCATTCCACAACGTTTCATCCTGGTCGACGACAACGAGGCCGACAACGTCTACCACGAGATCATGATCCGCCGCGCCGGCTTCACCGGCGAGGTGCGGGTGTTCGAAAGCGGCGCCGAGGCGCTGGACTTCCTGCGCAGCGACCTGCTGGCCATGCCCACCTGCCTGTTTCTCGACATCAACATGCCGCAGATGGACGGCTTCGAGTTCGCGCGCCAGGCCCAGCCGCTGCTGCAGGACAAACCCACCATGCTGGTGATGATGCTGACCTCGTCCGACGCACCGCAGGACCGCCTGCGCGCCAGCGGCATGCCGGTGATCCAGGGCTTCGTCACCAAGCCGCTCACCCGGGAGCGCGTGCGGGAGATGCTGCAGCGGGGTTGATATTGCCTTTGTCAGATAGTTACTTGCCAAAGTCAAATAACTGAACCAGAATCGGGGGCATGACATCCCCCGTTGACCCCGCCCAAGTGCGCGCGCTGCGCGCCTTCAACCGCTTCTACACCCAGCGCACCGGCCTGCTCGACCCCTACCTGGGCAGCGCGTTCTCGCTCACCGAGGTGCGCGTGCTGTACGAGCTGGCGCACCACGCGCCCTGCACCGCCAGCGAGCTCGGGCGCCGACTGGTGCTCGACGCCGGTTACCTCAGCCGCATCGTGCGCCGCTTCACCAGCGCCGGCTGGATCACGCGCACCCCGCTGCCCAACGACGCCCGGCAACACGCGCTGAGCCTGACCGCCGAGGGCCGCACCGCCTTCGAGCCCCTGCAGCAACGTTCGCGCGACGAGGCCGCCCACCTGCTGGCCCCGCTGGCGCCCGATCAGCGCCAGGCGCTCATGGCCGCGCTCGCGCGCGCACAAGGCCTGCTCGACCCCGGCAGCGCCTCCGCCTCCCGCACCGCCGTGCTGCGCGACGTGCGCCCCGGCGACATGGGCTGGGTGGTGCAGCAGCACGGCGAGATCTACGCCCGCGAGTACGGCTGGAACAGCGAGTTCGAGGCCCTGGTCGCCGAGATCGCGGCGGGCATGATCCGCCGGCACGATCCGGCCTGGGAACGCGGCTGGATCGCCGAGCTCGACGGCGAGCGCGTGGGTTCGGTCTTCGTGGTGCGCAAGAGCGAGACCGAGGCCCAGCTGCGCCTGCTCATCCTGAGCCCCGCCGCGCGCGGCCTGGGCCTGGGCGGGCGCCTCACCGACGAATGCCTGGCCTTCGCGCGCGCCAAGAGCTACCGCAAAATGGTGCTGTGGACCAACAGCATCCTGAGCGCCGCGCGCGCCATCTACGCCAGGCGCGGCTTCACGCTGGTGCACAGCGAGGCGCACCACGGCTATGGCAAGGACCTCGTGGGCGAGACCTGGGAATTGACGCTGTGAGGGCCTGCGGCGCAACTCCGCAAGAAATGTCAGCCCGGCGCGGCTAGATTGAAGGCCTCGACCCCGATCCCTTTCAGGAGCCTTCCATGCACCTCGAACAGCAAGACCGCGCCGTGCGCATCATCGGCATCGAACTCAGGACCGACAACCACGAGGCCATGCGGACCATCCCGCCGCACTGGCAGCGCTTCACCGAGGAAGGCGTGCTCGCGCGCATCCCGGGCAAGCTCTCCGACGAGGTGTACGCGGTCTACACGCACTTCGAGAACGCGGGCGTGAACAACGAGGGCGTCTATTCGCTCATCATCGGCGCGCCGGTGAGCAGCACGCAGGCCGTGCCACCCGGCATGAGCCACGCCGTGCTGCCGGCCTCGCCGCGCGCGGTCTTCCCCGTGCCCCAGGGGCGCTTCGACCAGGTGGGCCCCGCGTGGCAGGCGGTCTGGCAGCGCGACGACCTGCCCAAGGCCTACCTGGCCGACTGCGAACGCTACCGCGCCGACGGCCAGATCGACATCCTCATCGGCCTGCGGCCCGGCGCCAGCGCATGAACCCGGGCCACGGCTGGACCGACTACCAGCAGCGCCTGGGCCGCGTGATCGCCTACCTGCACGACCACCTGGACGAGCCGCTCGACCTGCACCGGCTGGCCGAGGTGGCGCACCTCTCGCCCTACCACTGGCACCGCGTCTACCACGCGCTGCACGGCGAGACCATCGCGGTCACCGTTCGGCGGCTGCGCCTGCACTGGGCCACGGGCTACCTGGCCAACACCAGCCTGCCGGTGGAACAGCTCGCGCGCCGCTGCGGCTACCCGAATGCCCAGTCCTTCGCGCGCGCCTTCCGAACGGCCTACGGCATGAGCCCGCTGCAGTACCGCCAGCAGGGCAACCACGTGGCCTTTCGCACGGCGCAGGCGGCGAGCGCCGCGCCCGCGGGCTACGAAGTGAGCGTGCGGGAGATCCCGCGCGTGCGCCTGGCCGGCCTGGACCACAAGGGCTCGTACATGGCCATCGGCAAGGCGTTCGAGCGCAGCTACGTGCAACTGGCCGCGCGCGGCCAGGTGGGGCCAGCCTCGCGCTGGATCGCCGAGTATTTCGACGACCCGTCCTCGGTGCCCGAGCGCCAGCTGTGCTCGCGCGCCGGCCTGTCCGTGCCCGACAGCGCCGAGGTGGTGCCACCCCTCGTGGCCTTCGAGGTGGGTGGCGGACCCTGCGCCGTGCTGCGCCACCGCGGGCCCTACGCCACCATGCGCGCGGCCTACCAGTGGCTGTACGGCCACTGGCTCGTGAACAGCGGCCACGAGGTGGGCGACGCGCCGGTGTTCGAGGAGTACCTCAACAACCCGCGCGACACCGCGCCGGCCGACCTGCTCACCGACATCTGCCTGCCCCTGGCCCGGGCCACCGCGGCCCGATAATCCGGGCATGCCGCCCGCCCAGACCGCCCCCGACACCCTCCCTCTCCAGCACCCGCAGTCGAAAACCGACCTGTTCGTCTCCTTCACCTGGTTGGCCCTGCAGGGTTTTGGCGGTGTGCTGGCGGTGGTGCAGCGCGAGCTGGTGGAGAAGAAGCGCTGGATGAGCCGCGAGCAGTTCGTGGAGGACTGGGCCGTCGCGCAGATCATGCCGGGCCCCAACGTGGTCAACCTCTCCATGATGATCGGCGGGCGCTATTTCGGCCTGCCGGGCGCCCTGGCGGCGCTGGCCGGCATGTTGACCGCGCCCATGGTGCTGGTGCTGCTGCTGGCCGCGCTCTACGGCAGCGTGGCCGACAGCGCCGTGGCGCAGAACGCGCTGCGCGGCATGGGCGCGGTGGCGGCCGGCCTGGTCGCCGCCACCGGCATCAAACTCATCGGGGCGCTGAACAAGAACGCCCTGGGCATGGGCATGTGCGTCTTCCTGGCGGTGCTCACCTTCATCGCCATCGGGCTGCTGCGCTGGCCCCTGCTGTGGGTGCTGCTCAGCATCGGCGGGGGGGCCTGCCTGTGGGCGTACCGGGTGTTGAGCGACGTCGACGCCGACCGCGCCAGGAAGGGAGACGCCTGAGCATGATGCTGCCCACCCCGGCCAACTGGCTCGACCTCTTCACCCACTTTGCCTCGCTCTCGCTGCTGGCCGTGGGCGGCGCGATCACCACCGCGCCCGACATGCACCGCTACCTCGTCCTGCAGAACGGCTGGCTGAGCGAGGCGCAGTTCACCTCGTCCATCGCCATCTCGCAGGCCGCGCCCGGCCCGAACGTGCTGTTCGTCGCCGTGCTGGGCTGGAACGTGGGCCTCAACGCGGGCGGTGGCCCCTCGGCCGGCTGGCTGGCCTGGGCCCTCGGCCTGTTCGGCGTGCTGGTCACCATGGTGGCCATCCTGCTGCCTTCGTCGGTGCTGACCTACACCGCCACGCGCTGGGCGCACCAGAACCGCGAGCTGCGCGCGGTGCGCGCCTTCAAGACCGGCATGGCCCCGATCGTGATCGCGCTGCTGATCGCCACCGGCTGGCTGCTCACCGGCTCGCACGAGCACCCCGCGCGCGACTGGCCGCTGTGGCTGCTCACCGCCGTCACCACCGTGCTGGTGTGGCGCACGAAGATGCACCTGCTGTGGATGATCGGCGCGGGCGGCTTGCTGGGCGCGCTAGGCCTGGTCTGAAGGCGCAAACCAGTTCAGCAGCAGGTCGTTGACCTTGTCGGGCCGCTGGTATTGCACCCAGTGGCCCGCCCCTTCCACCACGGCCCAGGGCCGTTCGGCCGTGCCCAGGCCCAGGGTCGATGCCACGCGCTCGGCCAGGCCGGTCGCGTCCTCCCGTCCCCAGACGCCGAGCACCGGCGCATCGAAGGCCGCCAGAGCGGTGGGCAGGTGCGCCGACTGCGAGAAGTGCCGGCTCTGAAAGCGCGCGGCCCTGCAGGCGCGCTCGTGGATGTCCAGGGCCAGCGCGTCGATGTCGCTGGCCGGGGCGATCATGAGTTCGGCCAGATTGCGCCGAAGCAGGTCGCGGGTGTGCACCGCGCCGTCCGCCTGGCGCCAGTCCACGAGCCTGATCTCGCGCTGGCGCCCGGACCCATGGCCCGCCGGCCCCACCAGCGCCAGGCGCCGGACCCGACGGGTGCGCTCGGCCACGCCCATGGCCACCAGCGACCCGAAGGAAAATCCGGCGAGACCGAACCGGGCCTCCGGCCCGAGCAAGGCGTCCAGGGCGGCCGTCAGGTGCACCACCAGCGCCTCCAGCCGTGCGGCCCTCGGCACCTCGGGCGGCAAGGCGCCGGATTCGCCGAAGCCCGGCATGTCGGGCACCCACAGCTCGTGCGCCGCCGACAGCGCCTCCACATTGCGGATCCAGTGCATCCAGTTCCCATACCCGCCATGCAGCAGGACCAGTGGCGGGCCGCCGCGACCGAAGCGGCGCCAGCACACGCGCACGCCCAGGGCGTCCACCGTGTGGCGCTCGGCCAGCGCGGCCACGCGCTCGATCTGCGCGGCCGGCATCACGCGACGCGCCGGGCCTGCCCATCCCAGTAGCGCTCCTTCAGCTCCTTGCGCGAGAGCTTGCCGTTCGCGTTCTTGGGCAGCTCCGACACGAAGTCGACCGAACGGGGCTTCTTGAAGTCCGCCAGGAACTGGCGGCAATGATCCACCAGCTCGTCGGCGGCCACCTCGTGCCCCTCGCGCTTGACGACCACCGCCTTGATGGCTTCGCCCCAGGTGGCGTCGGGCACCCCCACCACGCAGACTTCGTAGACCGCGGGGTGCCGGTACAAGGCCAGCTCCACTTCACTGGGGTACACGTTGAAGCCGCCGGAGATGATCATCTCCTTCTTGCGATCGACGATCGAGAGGTAGCCGAGTTCGTCCATGCGGGCCAGGTCGCCGGTGTGCAGCCACCCGTTCTTCAGGGTGTCGGCGGTGATCTCGGGCTCGCGCCAGTAGCCGGCGAACACATCGGGGCCCTGGATCACGATCTCGCCAACCTCGCCCAGCGGCACCTCCTGGCCGGCGTCGTCCACCAGGCGCACACGGGATTCACCGAACGCGCGGCCACAGGAGAGCAGCAGTTCTTCGCGGCCTTCTTCGATCGCGATGCGGTGGTCCTCCGCCGTCAGGATCACCAGCCCGCCCGTGGTCTCGCCCGCGCCATAACCTTGCGACAGGACCGGCCCGAAGGCCTTCCATGCCTCCTTGATGCGCGAGGGCGCGATCGGGGCCGAGCCGTAGGTGACATCGCGCAGCGAGCTGAGGTCGAACGCCTTCAGGCGCGGATGCGCGAGGATCATGTTGATCATGGTCGGCACCAGGAAGCAGGCGGTCACGCGGTGCTTTTGCACGGAGGCCATGAACACCTCGGCATCGAAGCGGTCGTGCAGCAGGATGGTGCCGCCCTGGAACAGGAAGGGCTGGATGAACATGCCGCTGGCGTGCGTGACGGGCCCGGCCAGCGCCAGCACGTCGCCGGGCTTGGCCCGCAGCCGGCCCATGACGACCTTGCGCAGCGACGCCAGGCGGTTGCCCACCGTCTGCATCGAGGCCTTGACCTTGCCGGTCGAGCCCGAGGTGAAATGCAGCACCGCGAGATCGGAGGCCTCCATCTCCACGTCGGGCGACACCGGCGAGGCTGCCGCCAGCAGCGCCTCGTAGTCCAGAAAGCCTTGCGGCCCGTTCTCCAGCGCCACCAGGGTGCGGATGTCCGTCAACCGGCCGGCCTGTTGCACCACCGAAGCCACGTGCTCGGGCCCGACGAGCATGATCGTCGCCTGCGAGCTGTTGGCGGACTCCACCATCTCTTCGGGCGAGAGGCGCGCATTGAGGGCAACCTTCACCAGACCGGCCTTGTACATGGCGCACTCGAACTCGATCAGCTCCGGGCGGTTGAACGACTGGACGAGCACCCGATCGCCCTTCTGCGCGCCCAGGGCGATCAGCGCGTTGGCGAGCCGGCTGGAGCGCTCGTCGAGCTCGCGGTAGGTGATCACCCGGTCGTGAAAAAGAATGGCGGGGCGCTGCGGCCAGTAGCGGGCGCTGCGGGTCAAAAATCGGCCTTGGTTCACGGGGATTCCTCGCAAAGAATGAAAGTGAACGGATCGTAGGATCGGCGACAGGCCCGACCGATAAGGCCCCGAGCGATCCCGATGCCCGCCGGGAATGGCCGCGCTCATGCCGCTGGGGCATCGATATCGCCCGCCGCGGAATCGCGCCATGGCCCCTGGCGCCAGAGAATCGAGCCAGATCAAAATTCTCTGGAGACACCACGCATGCTGACCAAACGCACTCTTCTTCTGGGCGGCCTCGCCGGCGGACTGCTGGCCCTGGGACTGCCCGCGCACGCCCAGGGGCGCTACCCGGACCGCCCCATCAAACTCATCATCCCGTTCAGCGCGGGCGGCCAGTTCGACATCGTCGCGCGCATGCTGGCGCAGTTCGCCAGCACGGAACTGCAGCAGCCGGTGGTGGTTGAAAACGTGGCGGGCAGCGGCGGCAACATCGGCGCGGCGCGGGTCGCCAACGCGGCGCCCGACGGCTACACCTTGCTCGTGCTGGGCGGCAACCACGCGATCGCGAAGTCCCTCTACGCCAAGCCGGGCTACGACGTGACCAAGGACTTTTCACCCATCTCCATGGTCAGCATCACGCCCCACGTGGTGCTGGTGAACGCCGCCATGCCGATCCACAGCATGGCCGAGCTGGTGGCCTATGCCAAGAAAAACCCCGGCAAGCTGAACTACGCGACGCCGGGCATGGGCACCTCGATGCACCTCACCTTCGAGATGATCAAGGCGCACTACGGCGTGGACATCACCCACATCCCCTACCGGGGTGGCGCCAACGCGCTGACCGACCTCTCCGGTGGGCAGGTCAACCTGGGCATCATCGGCATCGCCCCCGCCCAGGAATTCCTGAACGCGGGCCGCATCCGCGCCCTGGCGGTCACGAGCAAGGGCCGCTCACGCGCCCTGCCCAACGTGCCCGCGCTGTCCGAGGTGGGCTACCCCGAACTCAACGCCGGCAGCTGGCTGGGGATTGCGGGTCAGCGCCAGATGCCGGCCGAGATCGTGGCGCGCTGGCACGGCGTGGTGCGGGCCTTCCAGGACAGCCCGGCCAACCGGCAGCGGATGGAGGAAATGGGGTTCCGGATCGAACCCACCACCGCCGAACAGTTCCAGAAGTTCATCGCGTCCGAAGTCGAGGCCTACGGCAAGATCGTGCGCGACAACAAGATCACCGCCGACTGAGGCGCCACTCAGACGGGGCCGTGCGCCTTCAACAGCTCGACCAGGCGCTCGGCCAGCGGAGAGAGGTAGGCGGCCTTGCGCATCGAGATGCCGATCGTGCGGGGCCACACCGCCTGCGCCAAGGCCAGGGGCTTGAGGCCCGTCCCCTGGGGCCGTGACAGGACCGACGCCGGGATCACGCTCAACAGGTCGGTGGTGCGCACCACGCTGGCCAGCGCGGTGACCGACGAGTTGGACTCCACCACCACGTTGGGCTCCGGCAGGCCGTGCTCGGCGAAGCGCGCTTCCAGGGACCGCCGGGCCGCGACGTTGCGGCCGGGCAGGACCCACGAGGCGTCCGCCAGGTCCTTGAACCGGAGGGAGGTCGACTCCAGCATCGGGTGATCGGCGCGCGCGACCACGTGGATGTCGTCGCGGAACAGCGGCAGTTGCGTGAACTCCGGTGTCTCGTGCGCGGGCAGCGCGCTGATGGCCATGTCCAGGTCACCGAACTGCAGGGCCGCGAGCAGCTGATCGTTCAGGCCGATCATGACCTGCACCCGCGCCGCCGGCCGCTGCCGCAGCAGCTCGGCGCAGGCCTGGCCGAAGAACATCTCCGAGTAGGTCGGTGCCACGCCCACGCGCACCAGGCCTTTCTTGCCCAGGTGGAGGTCGTTGGCCTCCTTGATGGCGTCGTCCAGGCTCACCCGCACATGGCGCGCGCGCTGGAAAAACGCCGTGCCCGCCGTGGTGAGCTCCATGCCGCGCGCGGTGCGCTCGAACAGCTGCAGCTTGAGTTCGCGCTCCAGCCGCTGGATGCCCTTGGTCAGCGCCGGCTGGCTCTGGCCCAGCCGCTGCGAAGCGCGCCCCACATGGCCGGTTTCCGCGACCGCAATGAAGTAGTTGAGATCTTCGATTCGCACGTTATTCCCGAAGGTTATCGAACCCAGGCACTTGCGGATCGCCGTGCCCGATCCGCGCGACATGATCCACCCGACACCCACTTTTCACGGGCACACCACCATGACGACAGCGACCCATCCCGACCTCGCCAGCCTTCGCGAACGGCTCAACGCCTACCTGAACGAAGAGCTGATCCCCTTCGAAAAATCGGCCGGCATCGCCTACGAGGACAAGCTCTCGAGAGACTTCGCCAAGACCATCTGGAAGCGCTCGCGCGAACTCGGATTTTATGGGCTGCAGTTGCCGCCGGAGCTGGGCGGCCTGGGTCTGAGCGTGCGCGATCTGGCCATCCTCAAGGCCGACGTGGCGGCCTCGGGCGCCGTGCTCTTCCCTCACGTCCTGGGTGACTGGGGCGGCCCCTCGCGCATCGGCAACCTCTTGAAGTACGCCTCGCCCTACCAGCTGGAGCACTACATGCTGCCGGTGGCGCGCGGCGAAAAAGGCGCCTGTTTCGCGATGACGGAAACCCAGTCCGGCTCCGACGCCGCCAGCATCCAGACCCGCGCCGTGCGCGACGGCGACGACTACATCATCACGGGGCACAAGCACTACATCACCGCGTCCGCGTTCGCCGACTTCGCCGTGGTGATGTGCGTGACCGACCCGGACGCCGGCGCCCAGGGCATCTCGGCCATCCTGGTCGACCTCGACGCACCCGGTGTCTCGCTCACCTACGACTACCTGCCGATGACGGGCCAGCATGTCGATGCCGACATCCATTTCGACAACGTGCGGGTGCCGCGCGCCAACCTGATCGGTGAAGAAGGTGGCGGCTTCAAGATCGCGATGGCGCGCGTCAACGTCAACCGTCTGCTGCACTGCCCCAACATGATCGGCCTGGCGCGCCTGTGCCTGCGCCTCTCGCTCGAATACGCCCAGCAGCGCCGCCAGTTCGGCGGCCCCATCAGCCGCTTCCAGGCCATCCAGCACATGCTCGCCGACATGGCGACCGGGCTGTACGCCTGCGAAGGCATGGTGCTGGCCGCGGCGCAGAAAGCCGACGAAGGCGGCGACGTGCGCATGGAGGGCGCGATGTGCAAGCTCTTCGTGTCGGAGAAGTGTTTCGAGATCGCCGACAAGGCGGTGCAGATCCACGGCAACGTGGGCGTCACCAAGAACCACCCGGTGGAGTTCGCGTTTCGCCGGTTGCGGCTGTACCGCATCCTCACCGGCACCAGCGAGATCCAGCGCAACACCATCGCGAAAGCGATCCTGGCATGAACACCGCTGTCCCTCCCACCTGCCTGACGGGCCAGGTCGTGCTCGACCTCGGCCAGCTCCACCCGGGCCCTCACACCGCCATGTTGCTGCAGCAACTGGGCGCCACCGTCATCAAGGTCGAGCGCCCGCAGGGCGGCGATTCGGGCCGCGCGCTGGGTGCCGACACCTTCGCCAAGTACAACCGGGGCAAGCTCTCCATCGCGCTGGACCTGAAAAATGCGGATGACCAGGCCGTGCTCAAGGGCCTGGCGCGGCGCAGCCAGGCCTTGATCGAAGGGTTTCGCCCCGGCGTGATGGACCGCCTGGGCGTGGGCTATGAGGCCTTGCGCGAGGTGAACCCGGCCCTGGTGCTGTGCTCGATCTCGGGCTTCGGCCAGACCGGCCCCTATGCGCAGCGCGCGGGGCACGACCTGAACTACCTGGCGCTGGCCGGCTACTGGGCCGTGCCCTCGCAGGTGGACGACCACACCGGGCGGCCCAACGTGCGCCTGTCGGACTACTGCGGTTCGATGTACGCGGCCTTGTCGCTGGTGGTGGCCATGATGACGGCGCGCCTGAGCGGCCAGGGCCAGCACCTGGACGTGTCGCTGCACGACGCCATGACCGCCTGGACCATCCCAGGCATCGACAGCATGGTGCGCAAAACCGGCAAGGACATCGAGAAGATGGGCCATGTGATGCCCGACAACGACCTCTTCGCCACCGCGGACGGCCGCTTCATCGCGCTCGGCATCCTGGAGGAGAAGTTCTGGGACAACCTGCGCGACGCCCTAGCGCCGGACTGCCCTGCCCTGGGCGCCGCGGACTTTGCCTCGAGGCCCGACAGGCTTCGCCACAAACGCCGACTCAACGGCCTGTTGAAAGCGCTCTTCGCCACGAAGACCCTGGGGCAGTGGGCGGAACAGTTCGGCACCCGCGACATCCCCTGGTCACCGGTGCTGGCATACGACGAGCTGCTGGACGATCCGCACGTCGTGGCGCGCGGCGTGTCGCGCCCCTGCGACGATGGCGGCAGCCGCGTCGTGGACTTCCCTGTGAAATTCTCCGGCGGCATTGCGCCGCACAGCGGCCCGGCACCGGTGCTCGACGGCCACAGAGATCAGGTGCTGCGCTGGCTGGCAACGGGAGACCTCGCCGAGCTCGCCCCTTGAGGCCCGGCCTACTGGTTCGCCTGCAGCATCGCCGCCATCTTCTGGTGGATCAGGTTGATGGCCTTGAGCGGGCGGATCATCACCTTGAAATCGGTGATGCGGCCCTCGTCGTTCCAGCGGATCATGTCCACGCCGTTGACGGTGATGCCGTCGATCTCGACCTGGAACTCCAGCACCGCGTCGCGCGGCCCGACGACCTCGCGCACGTAGCGGAACGAGGCATTGAAGAAAACCTGGAACGCCGCCGCGAGGTACTGCGTCGTCACCGCCTTGCCGGCCTGCGGCGTGTGCACGACCGGCGAATGGAACACCACCTCATCGGCCAGCAGCTCGCGCAGGCCTCTGGCGTTGCGGGTCTGCACCAGGTTGTGCCATGTGTCGAGGACGGGGTGGGTCATGGGTCGTCTCCTGTGCGGGTGAGGTGGGAGGGGTGAACGACAGCGTAACCCGGTTCAGGCCAGCAAGGCCGGCAGGCACGCCGCCGCCGTCTCCCGCAGACAGGTCTCGGCCACCACGTCCAGCGGGGTCGGCTCGGGGTTGACGGTGACCACCCGCGCGCCGCTCTGGTGGGCCGTGAAGGCCAGGCCCGCCGCCGGGTAGACCTCGCCGGAGGTGCCCACGACCAGCATCAGGTCGCAGTGGCGGGCGGCGTGTTCGGCGGCTTCGAGCGCATCGGCCGGCAGGTTTTCACCGAACCAGACCACGGCCGGGCGCCGCAGGTTGCCGCACACCGGGCAGCGCGGCGGATGGCCGGCCTCGATGGCGTCGGGCTGGCAGCAGGCGCGCGGCGCATCGAGCCAGCGGTCTTCGGCGATGCCGCCGTGCAGGGCCAGGGCGTCGGTGTTCCCGGCGCGCTGGTGCAGTCCGTCCACGTTCTGGGTGATCAGGGTCAGGCGCCCCGGGTGCTGCCGCGCGAAAGCCGCCAGCGCCGCGTGGCCCGCGTTGGGCAACACGGCGCGGATCATCTCGCGGCGGTGCGCGTACCAGTCCCACACGCGCTGCGGGTGGGTCCGGAAGGCCGACTCGGTGGCGAGTTCCTGCGGATCGAAATGCGCCCACAGGCCGGTCTGCGCGTCGCGGAAGGTGGGCACACCAGATTCGGCGCTCATGCCCGCGCCCGTAAGCACGGCGATGTGGCGCGCGTCCCGAACCCAGCCGCGCACCGCGTCCGTGTCACCCATGGTGTTCAGCTGCGCTGGCGCAGGGCTTCGTAGAGGCACACGCCGCTGGCCACCGAGACGTTCAGGCTCTCGACGGCGCCGGCCATGGGGATGCTCACCAGCTCGTCGCAGGTCTTGCGCGTGAGCTGGCGCATGCCCGCGCCTTCGGCGCCGAGCACGAGCGCCACCGGGCCCTTGAGGTCCACCTGGTAGAGCGTCTTGGGTGCGTCGTCGCTGGTGCCGATGACCCAGATGTTGCGTTCCTTGAGCTCACCCAGCGTGCGCGCGAGGTTGGTGACCATGAAGTACGGCATGGTCTCGGCAGCGCCGCTGGCCACCTTGGCCACGGTGGCGTTGATGCCGGCCGCGTGGTCCTTGGGCGCGATCACGGCGTGCGCGCCGGCCCCGTCGGCCACGCGAAGGCAGGCACCCAGGTTGTGCGGGTCGGTGATGCCGTCGAGCACCAGCAGCAGCGGCGGGATGCCGGTGGGCTCGAGCTGTTCGAGCAGGTCGTCGAGCGAACGCACCTGCGCCACGGCTTCCACACGCGCGGCCACGCCCTGGTGCCCATGGCTGCCGGCCAGCTTGGCGATGCGCAGGCCGTCGGCCTCGATCAGCCGGGCGTTGGCTTCGCGCGCCTTGTCCAGGAACTGGCGCATGCGCGCGTCGCGCCGGGTCGGCTCGTAGTAGATCTCGATGATGGATTGCGGCGCGGTTTTCAGGCGCACACCCACGGCGTGAAAGCCGAACAGCACTTTGGGGGAAGACATCCGGGGATTATCGACGCTGGCCGTCCTCAGGCGGTTTGCGCCAGCTCGCCCAGCAGGCGCAGCGCCGCATCGAAACGGGGATCGCCGGGGTGGCCGACGTTGAGCCGCAGGTGGTGCGTGAAGCGCCGGTCGGCCGAAAACAGCACGCCCGGCGCGGTGCTGATGTTGCGTTCTCGCGCGCGGTGGTGCAGCGCGAGCGCGTCCACCGTGGGCGGCAGCTCCAGCCAGAGGAAGTAGCCGCCCAGCGGGCGCGTGACGCGCGTGCCGGCCGGGAAGTGGCGCTCCACCAGGCGCAGCGCATGCTGCTGCTGGCCCGCGAGCGCCTCGCGCAAGCGGCGCAGGTGGCGGTCGTAGCCGCCCTGCGCGAGGTAGTCCACCAGCGCGAGCTGGGGCGGGATGGCGGTGGCCAGCGAGCTCGACATCTTCAGTCGCTCCACCGCCCCGGCGTAGCGCCCGGCCGCGGCCCAGCCCACGCGGTAGCCCGGCGCGAGGCACTTGGAAAACGACGAGCAATGCAGCACACCGCCTTCGCGGTCGAAGGCCTTGGCCGGCGGCGGGCGGCGCGCCCCGGCGTGCAGCTCGCCGTACACGTCGTCCTCGATCAGCGGCACGCGGTGGCGCGCCAGCAGGGCCACCAGCGCCTGCTTGCGCTCGGGGGGCATCAGCGCGCCCAGCGGATTCTGGAAGCTGGGCATGAACCAGCATGCCGCCACCGACTGGCGCTCCAGCAGCGCGGCCAGGGCGTCCAGGTCCACGCCTTCGCGCGGATCGGTGGCGACCTCCACCGCCTTGAGGTGCAGGCGCTCGAGCGCCTGCAGCGCGGCGTAGAAGGTGGGTGACTCCACCACCACCACGTCGCCGGGCTGGGTCACCGCCTGCAGGCACAGGTTGAGCGCTTCCATGGCGCCATTGGTGATGACCAGTTCGTCCTCGGCCAGCGGCACGCCGTGCAGCGCGTAGCGCCGCCGCACCGCCTGGCGCAGGCCCACGTCGCCCGCGGTCAGCGCGCCGGTGATGCGGGCCGCCGGCAGCCGGCGCATGGCGCGCGCGCCGCTGCGCGCCAGCGCGTCGAAGGGGAACAGGTGCGGCGCCGGAAAGGCCGAGCCCAGCGGCACCACGTCGGCGTCGCGCGTGGAGCCCAGCAGCTCGAACACCAGTTCGCTGATGGCCACCGGCGTGGCCTCGCCACTGGGCCGTGCGGCCTGCGGTGCGGAGCGCGCGGGGCGGCGCGTCGCGCGCACGAAGAAGCCCGACCGGGCCCGCGCCTCCACCAGCCCCTGCGACTCCAGCTGCCCATAGGCCTGGAACACGGTGGACGGGCTCACGCCGCGCTGCTCGCAGGTCTGGCGCACCGAGGGCAGGCGCTCGCCGGGGCGCAGCAGGCCGGCGCGGATGCCATCGGCGATTTCTTCGGCCAGTTGCTGGTAGCGGGTGAGGCGGGCGCCACTCATCGGATCGGCATCGTGAAGGGGGTCGGCCGATCTTAGCGGCCGCATCGTCGGGTCTGTCACAGCCAGCGCGCCAGCAGCGCGATCACCAGCGCGGTGCACACGCCGTTCAGGCCCATCGCCAGCGCGGCGAAGGCCACGCTGCCGGGGTGCGTCTGCAGGGCGCGCGCGGTGCCGATGGCATGCGCCACCAGGCCCAGCGCGAAGCTGCGCGTGGTCGCATCGTCCAGCCGCAGCAACCGCAGCACCGGGCCCGCGAACAGGGTGCCCAACACGCCGGTGGCCACCACGGCCAGGGCCGCGACCGCGGGCAGACCGCCGGCCCGCTCCGCCGCCTGCATGGCGATCGGCATGGTCGCGGCCTTGGGGGCGATCGACAGCGCAAAAGGCATCGGCGAGCCCAGGCCCAGGGCCAGCAGCAGCGTGCCCAGCACCGAGGCCAGGCACCCGACCAGCAGGGCGCCCAGCAGCGGCAGCGCCATGCGCCGCAACAGCGCAGCCTGACGGTACAGCGGCACGGCCAGCGCGATGATGGCCGGCCCGGTGAGCCAGCGCAGCAGGCGGGTGCCCTCGGCGTAAACGGGGTAGCCCGTGCCCGCCAGCGCCAGCGCGCCCAGCACCAGGGCCGTGCCAGTGAGCACCGGCAGACACAGCAGGTGGTGGCCGCTGCGCCGGTACAGCCACAGCGCCGCCGCGTAGGCCGCGAGCGTCACCAGCGTCCAGAGCACGGCCGCGCTCACGGTTGCCGCCGGCGCATCAGCCGGTGCAGGGTCCAGCCGGTGACAGCAAGGGTGAACGCCGTCACCAGCGTGGCCGCCAGCGCGAACAGCGCCGCGTGCTGCCACAGCAGGTGGCCGTACAGCCCGACGGCCGCGACCGAGGGGATCAGGAACAGCATCAGGTGGCGCAGCAGCGGCGCGGTGACCTCGTCCAGGCCGCGCGGCACGCCACCGCGCAACGCCAGCAGGCCCAGCAGCATCAGCAAGCCCAGCAACGAACCGGGCAAGGGCCAACCCAGCAAGGCCACCAGGGCGTCGCCCAGCCACTGCAAGCCGGCCAGCAGCGCAGCGGCGGCCACCCACCCAGCCACGCGCCTGGCGCGCGGCCCAAGATCATCAGGGAATGGGAACATCATCGGGCCAGTATCGCCCGGTGCGCCGCATCTGCCACGGCTCAGATGCGGCGCAATGCAAGCGGATCAGAACAGATCAGCAGGCGCTTCTGATCTGGTATTTTTTCAATAAAACTGCATCTTGCGAATCAGATGAGCCTGAGCCACGATGGCGGCATGTCCCTGGAACCCACGAAACCACCACCGGCCCCACCCGGCCTCGACGCGCTGCGCGAGGTGGTGGACAGCGGCCTGCTGCGCTGCGGCGTGCCCGCCCACCTGGGCGGTGCGGGCGACGGGCTGGCCGCGCTGGCGGCCGGCGCGGCCGAACTGGCGCGGCACGACCCGGCCGCGGCCTGGCTGCTGTGGGCCCAGCGCCTGGCCATCGAGGCGCTGCTCCAGTCACCCAACGTCGCCCTGCGCGAGCACTGGCTGGCCGACTTCCTGAGCGGCGAGCGGGCGGCCACCGTGGCCCCTTCGTTCGACGCGCTGTACGCGCACGACACCGGCCGGGGCTGGCTGCTGCGCGGTGAACTCCAACCGGTGCCCAACCTGCAGTGGGCCGGCTTCTCCCTGATCGCGCCGGTGCGCCTGAACGGCCCGGTGGACCACTGGGTGCTGCTGCGCAGCGAGGAAGACGGCCTGTCGGTCGTGCCCGATACTGGCGCAAACTGGCCCGGGAAAGCCCTCGCCGGCACGCTGCGCCTCGAACACGTGTTCTTCCGCGAAGACGAATGGCTGTTCGGCCCCGACCTGCCCCAGCGCCTGGCCCCCGTGGCGGCGGCGCTGGCCCCGGGCCTGCCCTGCCCGACCGACTGGAACCGAACCGCCCTGTCCACGCTCTCACCCTCAACGTTCCCCACGACATGACCCTGTTCTCCCGCTTGACCTTGCCACCGCACTGGCGCCCCTCCCTGCTGCTCGCCCTGGCCTGCGTGGGGCTCCCGGCCGCCGCGCAGCCACCCACCTTCGAAGACACCATGGCCCAGCGCATGGTGGCCTGCACCGCCTGCCACGGCAACCAGGGCCGCGCCGCGCCCGATGGCTACTACCCGCGCCTGGCGGGCAAGCCGGCGGGCTACCTCTACAACCAGTTGCTGCATTTCCGCGATGGCCGGCGCACCTACCGCCTCATGACACAGATGGTGGACCCGCTGAGCGACGCCTACCTGCTGGAGATCGCCGAGCACTTCGCCGCCATGGACGTGCCCTACCCCGCGCCGGCCAAGGCGGAAGCCACGCCGCAGGAACTGCAGCGCGGTGAACAGCTGGCCCTGCATGGCGATGCCGCGCGCCGCCTGCCCGCCTGCGTCGCCTGCCACGGTGCGGCCCTCACCGGCGTGCAGCCCGCCACGCCCGGCCTGCTGGGGCTACCGCGCGACTACCTCAACGCGCAGCTCGGCGCCTGGCGCACCGGCCAGCGCAAGGCCCACGCGCCCGACTGCATGGCCGACATCGCCCAGCGCCTGGACATCCGCGACATCGCGGCCGTGAGCGCCTGGCTCTCCACCCAGCGCCTGCCGGCGAACACCCACGCCGTGGCGCCCGGTGCTGCGCCCCTGCCCCTGCAATGCGGCAGTGCCATGCCGCCCAAGGGAGGCCGCCCATGAGCCGCATCGCCTTGCGCGCGTTCGCCGTGCTGCTGCTGATCGGCGTGGCCGTGGTGGCCTGGCTCGCCTGGCCTGCGCAGCCCATCGCCGTGCCGCCCGCCACCGTGGCCGCCGACCTGCGCGATCCGAACACCATCGAGCGGGGTCGCTACCTCTCGGTGCTGGGCAACTGCCAGGCCTGCCACACCCCCCGCGGCGGCGAGCCGTTCGCCGGCGGTTATGCCCTGCCCACGCCGTTCGGCACCGTGTACGGCAGCAACCTCACCCCCAGCGAGAGTGGCCTGGGCCCCTGGAGCGCCGACGACTTCTGGCGCGCCATGCACCACGGCCAGGGCCCGGACGGCCGCTGGCTCAACCCGGCCTTCCCGTACAACAACACCACCCAGGTCACGCGCGAAGACAGCGACGCGCTCTACGCCTACTTCCGCAGCCTGCCCCCGGTGGACGCGCCGGTGCCGCCGCACGACATCCGCTGGCCCTACAACACGCAGCTCGCGCTCAAGGCCTGGCGCACGCTGTACTTCAAGGCCGGCCCCGAGGAGCCGCCGACCTCGGCCGCGCGCGCACCCGAGATGCTGCGCGGCGCCTACCTCGTCAACGGCCTGGGCCATTGCAGCGCCTGCCATGTGCCGCGCGATGCGCTGGGCGGCCAGGGCGACATGCTCGGTCTCTCCGGCGGGCTGATCCCCATGCAACGCTGGTACGCCCCCTCGCTGCTCGATCCGGCGGAGGCCGGGTTGCAGGACTGGTCCGTCGACGAGATCGTCGCCCTGTTCAAGGACGGCCGCGCCCGCGACGCGCTGGTCTCCGGCCCCATGGCCGAGGTGGTGCAGCACAGCACACAGCATTGGGCACCGGCCGATCTGCGGGCCATGGCCAGCTACCTCCAGCAGTTGCCCAAGCCGCCCGCGTCGCGCAGCGAGAAGCCGCCCGCCGCCGACAGCCGCGCGCTCAGCGTGGGTGGCAAGCGCTACGAGCAGCATTGCGCCCAATGCCACGGCAACCAGGGCGAAGGCATCACCAGCCAGGGCACCACGGCCTACCCGGCCCTGGCCGGCAACCGCGCGGTGACCATGGCCTCCCCCGCCAACCTGGTGCAGATCGTCCTCAACGGCGGCTTCGGCCCGGCCACCGAGGGTCATCCGCGCCCCTTCGGCATGCCCCCGTTCGTGCTGCAGCTCAACGACCAGGAACTGGCCGACGTACTGACCTATGTGCGCACCCAATGGGGCAACCAGGCACCGCCGGTCAGCGCGCTGGACGTGCAGCAGCTCAGGGGACCGCTTGGCCGCTGAACCCCTCCATGTCGTCAGCCTGTGCGCCCAGTGGTGCGGCACCTGCCGCGACTGGAAACCGGTGATCGACGAGACGGCCAGCAGCCTCCCGCACCTGCGCTGGCGCTGGCTGGACATCGAAGACGAGGCCACGCTGCTCGGCGACCTCGACGTGGAAACCCTGCCCACGGTCCTGGTGGGCCGGGCCGATCGGGTGCTGTTCTTCGGGCCGGTGCTGCCCCGGGTGGAGCTGCTGACGCGCCTGCTGGAAACCCTGAGTGAGCCGGAACACCCGGCCGCACAGGTCGACGACGAAGTCGCCGAACTCTGGCAGCGGCTGCGCCCGGCCTCCCCCTGAAGGCGCCTCAGGCCGCTTCGGCCTCGGCGGCCACCTGGCCGGCTTCGATGGTGATGCGACGCTCGCAGCGCTGGGCGATGGCGCGGTCGTGCGTCACGAGCACCAGCGTGGTGCCCTGCTCGCGGTTGAGCTCGAACATGAGTTCCATGATCCGGGCGCCGGTGGCGAAATCCAGGCTGCCGGTGGGCTCGTCGGCCAGCAGCACCGAGGGCTGCACCACGAAGGCGCGCGCCAGGGCCACGCGCTGCTGTTCACCGCCCGAGAGCACCTTGGGGTAGCTCGACAGGCGCTCGCCCAGGCCCACCCGCTGCAGCATCTGGGTGGCGGTGGCACGCGCATCGCGCTGGCCGGCCAGTTCCAGCGGCAGCATCACGTTCTCCAGCGCGGTGAGGTTGCCCAGCAGCTGGAAGCTCTGGAACACGAAACCGACCTTCTGCGCGCGCAGCGCGGCACGCTGGTCTTCGTCCAGGGCGAACAAATCGACGCCGTCGATGTGAACTGTGCCGCTGCTGGGCGTGTCCAAACCCGCAACGATCGACAGCAGCGTGCTCTTGCCCGACCCGGACGCGCCCACGATGGCGGCGGTTTCCCCCTTGTTCAGGGTGAAATCGATATCGCGCAGAATCGTCAGGGAGCCGGTGGAGTCGGTCACGGACTTGAACACATGCTGGACCGCAATCATCACATCGGACATGGAAGGACTTCTCAAGTTGAAACGCCGTCACTTTAACGTGCTGGCCAGCGCGCTGTGCGCCCTGGCCGCCGCGGGGTCTTCTGGCTTCACCCATGCTCAGGCCACCGCTTCCGCCGATCCGCTCATCCTCGTGGTGGGAGATTCGCTCAGCGCCGAATACGGCCTCAAGCGCGGTACCGGCTGGGTGGCCCTGCTGGATGAGCGTCTGAAACAGGAAAAAGTTCGCGCCCGTGTGGTCAACGCCAGCATCAGCGGCGACACCACCTCGGGCGGGCGCTCGCGCATCGCCCCCCTGCTCAAGCAGCACCAGCCCGCCCTGGTGGTGATCGAACTGGGCGGCAACGACGCCTTGCGCGGCCTGCCGCTGAACATGACGCGCGAAAACATCGCGACCATGGCCCGCCTCTCGCGCGAGGCCGGTGCCAAGGTGCTGCTGCTGGGCATGGAGATGCCGCCCAATTACGGCGCGAAGTACGGGCAGGAATTCCGGGAGGTGTTCACCACCGTCGCCAAGGCCGAAAAGACCGCGCTCGTGCCCTTCTTCCTCAAGGGCGTGGCCGACACCAAAGACCCCACCGCGCTGTTCCAGGCCGACCGCATCCACCCCAACGAATCCGCCCAGGCCACGATGCGCGACAACGTCTGGCCCGAACTGCGCAAGCTGCTCGCCGCCCGATAATCGGGCATGCCCGTCCACATCCTGAGCGCCGCCGAGGCGATGGCCCGCCTCGCCGATTTCGACACCCTCATCGACGCGCGCACCGAAGACGAGTACGCGCTCGACCACGTGCCCGGCGCGGTGAACTGGCCCACGCTGAACAACCAGCAGCGCATCGACATCGGCACGATGTACAAGCAGGTCAACCCCTTCGAGGCCAAGAAGCGCGGCGCGGCGCTGTCGGCGCGCAACATCGCGGCCCACATCGAACGCGAGGTGATCGACAAGCCCAAGGGCTGGAAGCCGCTGGCCTACTGCTGGCGCGGCGGCAACCGCAGCGGCGCGCTCGCAACCATCCTGGGCGCGATCGGCTTTCGCGTGACGTTGATCGAAGGCGGCTACAAGGCCTGGCGCGCCGCGCTGGTGGAAGCGCTGCCTGTCCTAGCCCAGGGCCTGTCGTACCGCGTGGTCTGCGGCCCCACCGGCAGCGGCAAGACGCGCCTGCTGCATGCCCTGGCCGCCCAGGGCGCTCAGGTGCTCGACCTCGAGGCCCTGGCCAGCCACCGCAGCTCGGTGCTGGGCCACATCCCCGGCCAGCCGCAACCCAGCCAGAAGCGCTTCGACTCCCTGGTCTGGGCGGCCCTGCGGGGCTTCGACCCGGGCCGGGTGGTGTACGTCGAGAGCGAGAGCAAAAAGGTGGGCAATGTGCGCGTGAACGAAGCGCTGATCGACGCCATGCGCGCCAGCCCCTGCATCGACCTGCGCCTGGGCGACGAGGAGCGGGTGGCCCTGCTGCTGGAGGACTACGACTTCTTCGTGAAGGACCCGGCGGCGTTCTGCGAACGCCTGGAGGCGCTCACGGAACTGCGGGGCAAGCAAGTGGTGTCGGGCTGGACGGGGAAGGTGCGTGCGGGCCACACACCGGAGGTGGTGCTGGAACTGCTCACCGGCCACTACGACCCGATGTACGCCCAGTCGATCGCGCGCAATTTCACGCGGTTTGCGCAGGCCCGGCCGCTGGTGCTGCGGGACCGGTCGCCCGACGCCCTGGCGCAGGCGGCGCGGACGCTGATGGCCGACGAGGCCACAGCCACCCACCCGGCCTGAGCGCCCAAGCGCCGGCCGACGTGGGAACCAGCGGGCTCAGTCGGCCGCGCTGTCGCCGCCCGCCGGTGCGTCACCGGGCGCGTCAGGCGATCCGGCACCCGGCTCTTCGGGCGCATCGGTGTCCTGGTGCTGGCGACCAGCGGCCTTGGCTTTGAGCTTTTCCTCTTTCTTTTTCTTCTTGGCGAGCTCGCGCTGGCGCTTTTCGTATCCGTAATTGGGAGTGGCCAAGTCAGTCTTTCAGGTCGGTGGAAAAGGGGGAGGGTCAGGGGTTCAATGCGGTCAAGGCCTGCGCCAGGTCGGCGCGGAGGTCGTGCACGGATTCCAGGCCCACGGCAAAGCGTACCAGACCGCCCGCGTGGGGCCAGCCCTGGCTGCGGCTGGAGCCGATGTCATAAGGCGCGCACAGGCTGATCGGGCCGGCCCAGCTCCAGCCCAGCTTGAACAGGCGCAGGCTGTCGCAGAACGCGTCGATGCGCGCCTGGGAAATGGAGGCGTCGAACACCGCGCTGAACAGACAGGCCGCGGCGGTCGCATCGCGTTGCCAGGTGGCGTGGCCGGGCGAGCCCGGCAGCGCCGGGTGCAGCACCTGCACCACGCCTGCCTGACCCTGCATCCAGGTGGCGAGTTCGCGGGTGCAGGCGTCCTGGGCGTGATAGCGCAGCGCCATGCTGGACAGGCCGCGCAAGACCAATTCGGCGTCGTTCACGCCAATGTTCAACCCCAGGCGCATGTGCGTGAGCAAGACCTGGCGGTGCAGCGCCAGATCGCGCGTGACGACCGAGCCCATGAGCACGTCGGCACCGCCGCTGGGGTACTTGGTGAGGGCCTGCACCGAGATGTCCACGCCCAGATCAAACGGCGCGAAGGCGATGCCGGCGCCCCAGGTGTTGTCGAGCGCGGTGACGACGGGGCGCTGGTCGGCGCCGCGCTGGGCGTTGACCTCGCGCACCCGGGCCACCAGGGCCGGCAGATCGGGAAACTCCAGCGTGACCGAACCGGGCGCCTCCAGCCAGACCAGGCGCGTGGCCGGGCCGATCTTGCGCGCGAGATCGGCCGGGTCCATGGCATCGAAATAGCGGTGCGTGATGCCCCAGGCCGCGAGCTCGACCGAGGCAAAGGACTTGCCCGGTCCGTAGGCGTTGTCGGGAATCAGCACCTCATCGCCCTGGCGCAGCAGGGCCATGTCCACCAGCGACACCGCCGCCAGGCCGCTGGGCGCGAGCACGCAATGCAGACCACCTTCGATGGTGGCGATGCGCTCTTCCAGCGTGAAGGTGGTCGGCGTGCCGTGCAGGCCGTAGGTGTAGCCGCTCTTGTCTTTCCAGTCGGTCGTGCGCAGGGCCTCGACGTTGGGAAAGAACACGGTGGACGCCTTGTACACCCCCGGGGCCACCCCCTCGAAGCCCTCGGGGGGTTTGTAGGGGTGGTGGATCAGGCGGGTGGACAGGTCGTCACTCATGAATGTGTGGCCGCCGGGCCGCCCCAAGGCAACACGCACCCCCTCGGGGGGCAGCGACCCGCGCAGCGGCGGAGCGTGGGGGCCATGGGATTAAAGCTTCCACTTTTCGAGGAGTTGCGCGGGACGCAGGCTGTCGTAGCCTTCGAAAGGCTGGTGGATCCACGGATTCGTGGGCAGGAACTCCACCGAGTAGTCGGCCGTGAAGGTCGAGAGCTGCTTGGTCCAGATCACGGCGCTGCGCATCTCGGTGATCGGCTTGTAGTTGTTCTTGAGCAGGTCGATGACCGCCTTGAGCGTGTGGCCCGAGTCGGCGAGGTCGTCCACCAGCAGCACCTTGCCCGCGATCTCGCCCTTGGGCGTGGTGATGTAGCGCGCGATGTCCAGGTTACCCTGCTCGGTGCCGGCGGCGGCGCGGTAGGAGCTGGTGGACATGATTGCCAGCGGCTTGTCGAAGATGCGCGAGAGGATGTCGCCCGGTCGCATGCCGCCCCGTGCCAGGCACAGGATGGTGTCGAACTCCCAGCCCGACTGGTAGACCTTGAGCGCGAGCTTCTCGATCAGGTTGTGGTACTCGTCGTAGGAGACGTAGAGGTGTTTGCCGTCTTCGGTCAGCATGCGGGCTCCGGATGGGGATGTCGATGGGAATTTTGCACGAAGGGCCGCACCCGGCCCCCGGTGGTTTCACCCATGGTAGGGGTTGTGCACCAGGATGGTGTGGTCGCGGTCCGGGCTGGTGGAGACGATGTGGATCGGCACCCCGGTGGTCTGCGCGATGCGCGTGAGGTAGCGCTGGGCGTTGACCGGCAGGTCTTCATACCGCGTGGCTCCCACCGACGATTCGCTCCATCCGGGCAGCGTTTCGTAGATGGGCTTGCAGCGCGCGATGTCTTCCGCGCTCATCGGCAGGATGTCGATGACCTGGCCATCCAGCTCGTAGCCGGTGCACAGCTGAAGCTCCTTGAGCCCGTCCAGCACGTCGAGCTTGGTGATGCACAGGCCCGAGAGGCCATTGACCTGGGCCGAGCGCTTGAGCAGCGCGGCATCGAACCAGCCACAGCGGCGGCTGCGGCCCGTGGTCACGCCCTTCTCGGCCCCCACGGTGGCCATGTGCCAGCCGGGCGTGCCTTCCTTTTCCCATTCCAGTTCGGTGGGGAACGGGCCACCGCCCACACGGGTGCAGTACGCCTTGGTGATGCCCAGCACGTAGTGCAACAGGCCCGGACCCACGCCCGAACCGGCGGCGGCGTTGCCGGCCACGCAGTTGCTGGAGGTGACGAAGGGATAGGTGCCGTGGTCGATGTCGAGCAGCGTGCCTTGCGCGCCTTCGAACAGCAGGTTGGCACCGGCCTGATGCGCCTCGTTGAGTTCACGCGAGACGTCGGCGATCATGGGCTTGAGCAGTTCGGCCTGCTGCATGGCCTCGGTGTACACCGCGTCGAACTGGATCGCGCCGTCCTTCATGTACGAGGCGATCTTGTCGTCCCAGGCCATGTCGGCGGAATGCAGGTAGGTGGTGAGCACGTGGTTGTGCAGGTCCAGCAACTCGCGCAGCTTGGCCGCGAAACGATCGGGGTACTTCAGGTCCTGCACGCGCAACGCACGGCGCGCGATCTTGTCTTCGTAGGCCGGCCCGATGCCACGGCCGGTGGTGCCGATCTTCTCGGTGCCGGCCTTCACCTTGGCGGCCTCGCGCGCGATGTCGATGGCGGCGTGGAACGGCAGGATCAGCGGACAGCCTTCGCTCACGCGCAGGCGCGAGCGCACCTCGACACCGGCTTTCTCCAGGCCGGCGATTTCCTCGAACAGCTTGCCCACCGAGAGCACCACGCCGTTGCCGATGTAGCACTTCACACCGGCGCGCATGATGCCGCTGGGGATCAGGTGCAGCGCCGTCTTCACGCCGTTGATGACCAGCGTATGGCCCGCGTTGTGCCCGCCCTGGAAGCGCACCACGCCTGTGGCGGTCTCGGTCAGCCAGTCAACCAGCTTGCCCTTGCCTTCGTCACCCCACTGGGTGCCCACCACCACGACGTTGCGCCCGGGGGTCACGGCGCTGCTGCTGTTCTTCATTTGCTGGTTTCCGTTTGAAGGGTTTGTACTGTCCAGGCGCCGCGGCGGGCCGCATCGGGCACCAGTTCGCGGTCGCAGTGAAATTCATCGACCTGGTGGTCGTGGCCTGGCAAGGCACACACCACGGTGTGGCCCTGCGCGCGCAGTTCGGCAATGGCCTGGCGCAGGCCGGCGTCCATGCCCCAGGGTGCGCGGATGGCCGCCACCAGAGGACGCGGCGCCACCGCCGCCACCAGTTCCTTGAGGTCCAGGCTGAAGCCCACCGCGGGGCGGTTGCGGCCGAACACGGCGCCCACCTCGTCGTAGCGGCCGCCCCGTGCCAGTTCGAGCGTCTGCCCTGCCCGGCCTTCCGGCGTGTGGGCAAAGAGCGCGAAACGCATGCCGGTGTAGTAGGCGTAACCGCGGAGGTCGGCCAGGTCGATCGACACGTCCATGCCCTGCGCGTGCGAGGCCAGCCAGCGCAGGCTGTCCAGCGCGGCGTGCAGGGCCGCAGATGGTTGCAGGATGCGCTGCGCCTCGTCGAGCACCGCCACACCACCGAACAGGCGCGGCAGCGCAACCAGATCGCGGCGCACGGCGGCCGGCAGGTCGCGCGCGAGCACCTCGAGTTCGGCCACGTCCTTGGCGTTGAGCGCGGCGTGGATGCGGGCTTCCTGCGCGGCGGTGAGCGACACCGGTGCGAGCACGGCATCGATCACGCGCACGTCGGCCATGTCCAGTTGCAGGCCTTTCACGCCAGCATTTCGCAGGCAGGCCTGCGCGAGTTCGATGATCTCCAGGTCGGCCTCCTGGCCGGCGTGGCCGTAGATCTCGGCCCCGAACTGCAGCGGCTCACGGCTGGCCAGCGGGCGGTCGATGCGGGTGTGCACCACCGGGCCGCAGTAGCTCAGGCGGGCCACGCCCTGGCGGTTGAGCAGGTGGGCGTCGATGCGGGCGACCTGCGGCGTGCTGTCCGCGCGCAAACCCAGGGTGCGGCCGGAGAGCTGATCGACCAGCTTGAAGGTCTGCAGACCGAGGGCTTCACCGGTGCCGGTGAGCAAGGACTCCAGGTGCTCCAGCAGCGGCGGCATGACCAGCTCGTAGCCGTAGCCCCGGGCCGTGTCCAACAAGCCCCTGCGAAGTTCTTCGATGTGACGGGCCTCGGAAGGCAGGACATCGGCAATGTGATCCGGGAGGACCCAGGCAGACATGGATATTTTCAGGCGCTGTTAAAAACGTGATTCTACCGGCCCCCCGGGAGCTACTCCGGCGGGTATCGCTCAGCGCGGGGAGGCGCTGAAAAAGAAGCGCGGGGTCAGGTCAGCGACCACCAGAGCAGCACGCCGCTGCCCAGGCAGATCAGGCCGAAGAAGCGCAACTGCCCGTCGCGCAGGCTCAGCATGTCGGTGAAGACGCGGCGCCACAGCTTGGGCGCCAGCAGGGGCAGCAGCCCCTCGAAGATCAGCACCAGGGCCAGCGCCGGCCAGATCGCGTCGGACATGTCGTGCCCCGGCCTGTCAGCGCTCTAGGCTCATCGAGCCGGCGCCACGTTGCTGCTGCGCATGCCCTTGAAGAAGTCGGACGAAGGGTCGACCACCAGCACATCGGACTTGCTGGCGAAGCTCGACTTGTACGCTTCCAGGCTGCGGTAGAACTGGGCGAATGCCGGATCGCGGCCGAAGGCATCGGAGAACGAGGCCGCGGCCTTGGCGTCGCCCGCGCCCTTGATCGCCTGCGCGTCGCGGTAGGCCTCGGAGACGATCACTTCGCGCTGGCGGTCGGCATCGGCGCGGATCTTCTCACCCTCGGCAAAGCCGGTGGAGCGCAGCTCGTTCGCAACACGCTTGCGTTCGGCTTCCATGCGCTGGTAGACCGAGGCGGTGATGCTCTCGGCGTAATCGACGCGCGTGATGCGCACGTCGACCACGTCCATGCCCCAGGGTTTGTCGGCGCCGCGCACGGCCGCCAGCACTTCACGCTTGACGTCGGCCATGAGCTGCTCGCGCCGGGTCGACAGCAGTTCGTTCACCGTGCGCTTGTTGACTTCCTGCTGGAAGGAGTTGCGCACCACGCGGTTGAGCTGCAGCGCGCCGGCGCGCTCGTTCACGCCGACGTTGCGGATGTACTCCTGCGGCTCGCTGATGCGCCAACGCACATACCAGTCGATCACCACACGCTGCTTCTCGGCGGTGAGCGTCGGCTCGGTGTCGGTGCTCTCCAGGGTGAGCAGGCGCTTGTCGATGTAGGACACGTTCTGGAACGGCGGCGGCAGCTTGAAGTTCAGGCCAGGTTCGGTGACGACCTGCTTGATCTGACCCAGCTGGAAGACCACGCCGAACTGGCGCTGGTCCACCACGAACAGCATGGAACTGGCGATCGCCAGAACCACGATGAAGGATGTGATGATGAAACCGAGTTTGTTCATGTTGTTTCTCTGGTCGCTGGCGCTGTTCAGCGGCTCTCGCGCTCGCGCGAACGCGCGGCGTTGTCCGTGCTGCGGCTGGTGGGCACCGGGATCGTGCTCTGCGTGGGCGCGCTGGGCTGGGTGCTGCTGCTGGGCGTGGACGCGGGCTGTCCCGTCATCTGCATGATCTTGTCCAGCGGCAGGTACAGCAGGTTGGAGCCCGACTTGGAATCCACCAGCACCTTGGTCACGTTGCTGTAGATCTCCTGCATGGCGTCGGTGTACATGCGTTCGCGGGTCACCTGCGGCGCCTTCTGGTACTCGGTCAACACCGCGCGGAAGCGCTGCGAATCACCCTCGGCCTGCGCCACGATGCGGGCGCGGTAGCCTTCGGCCTCTTCGGTCAGGCGCGAGGCCGCACCACGGGCACGCGGCACCACGTCGTTCGCGTAGGCCTGGGCCTCGTTCTTGGCGCGTTCGCGCTCCTGGCCGGCCTTGAGCACGTCGTCGAACGATGCCTGCACCTGCTCGGGCGGGCGCACCCCGCCCTGCTGCAGGTTGATGCCCACGACCTCGATGCCGACCTTGTAGCGGTCGAGAATGCTCTGCATCAGCGTGCGCACGCGCGGGGCGATCTGATCGCGCTCTTCGGCGAGCGCGGCATCCATCTTCATCTTGCCGACCACCTCACGCACCGCGGTTTCCGCGACCTTCACGACGGCGGCGTCAGGGTCCCGGCTCTCGAACAGGAAGGCGCGGGCGTCGTTCAGGCGGTACTGCACCGCGAACTTGATCTCCACGATGTTCTCGTCTTCGGTGAGCATGGCCGATTCGCGCAGGCCGGTGGCGGGCACGACGTTGTCGCGACCCACGTCCACCGAGCGGATCTGCGTGACGAACACGGTTTCGTGGCGCTGGATCGGGTACGGCAGGCGCCAGTTGAAGCCGGCGCCCACGGAGCTGTGGTACTTGCCGAACTGGGTGATCACGGCCTGCTGACCTTCTTGCACGATGAAGAAGCCCGTGCCCATCCAGATGAGCAAGGCCACGCCGGCGATGAGGCCGAAGCCGATGCCGGTGGCCTTGGGGTTCGGGTTGAAGCCCTGCATGCCGCCGTTGCCGCCGGAACCATTGCCACCCCCCTGATTACCGCCCCGGCCCTTGTTGCCGAGCAAGCCACCGAGCTTGCGGTTGAAATCGCGCCAGAGTTCGTCCAGGTCCGGCGGGCCCTGGTTCGGGCCTTGGCCGCGCGGGGGTTGGCGCTGCGGGTTGCGATCCTCGTCGCGGCCCGGGTCCTGCCCACCGTCGTTGCGGGGCTCGTCGTCACCCCGGCCCCAACGGGGGTCGTTCAGATTGAACATGCCCCACAGCCCTTGCCAACCACGGCGGCGGACAGGGCGGGTCGCTCGATCAGCGCCGCGGGCAGGGGTTTGCAGATTCACATCCATGGGTTGCCAACTCTTTTGTCGATTCAAAACCATCACATTGTGCCCAATCAGGACACGGGTTCGCCGATTTCCGGGAGCGCCCCGGGAAGCAAGGGGTCAGACCCCGGCTTTTGCGCGATCACGTGTGCCGCCAACAAGGCCCGCAACTCGGGCAGGCCCACGCCGGTGCGCGCACTGACGAAGATTCGAGGGACCGACTGGCCTTCCAGTTCCATCGCATCGCTCAAAACATTCGGCACCGTGGCTGGGTCCATCGCATCGAGCTTGTTGAACAGCAGGATCTGAGGCACCTGATCGGCACCGATGTCCTTGAGCACGCCGAGCACCGAGGCGATCTGCTCAGGGTGGGACGGGTTGGAGGCATCGACGACGTGCAGCAGCAGGTCGGCGTCGGCGGCCTCCTGCAGCGTGGCGGCAAAGGCGTCGACCAGGCCGTGCGGCAGGTCGCGGATGAAACCCACGGTGTCCGAGAGCGAGACCGAGCGCCCTGCTTCGCCGAGGTAGAGCTGGCGCGTGGTGGTGTCCAGCGTGGCGAAGAGCTGGTCGGCCGCGTAGGCGCGCGCCTTGACCAGACCGTTGAACAGCGAGGACTTGCCGGCGTTGGTGTAACCCACGAGCGAGATCGAGAAGGTGTCGCGGCGCTCGCGCTGACGGCGCTGCGTGGAGCGCTGCTTCTTCACCTTTTCGAGCCGCTCCTTGGTGCGCTTGATGGCCTCGCCGATCATGCGGCGGTCCAGTTCGATCTGCGTTTCACCCGGGCCACCGCGCATACCGATGCCCCCGCTTTGCCGCTCCAGGTGCGACCAGCGCCGCACCAGGCGCGTCGACAGGTGCTGCAGTCGAGCCAGTTCGACCTGCAGCTTGCCTTCGTGGCTGCGCGCCCGCTGGGCAAAGATTTCCAGAATCAACAGGGTGCGGTCATTGACCGGCAGACCCAGGTGGCGCTCCAGGTTGCGCTGCTGCGCCGGGCTGAGCGACTGGTCGAACAGCACCTCGGAAGCACCGGTGGACTGCGCCAGCATCTTGATCTCGTCGGCCTTGCCCGAGCCCACGAACAAGGCAGGATCGGGTGCGCGGCGCTTGCAGCTGACGCGCTCGGCCACGGTGTACCCCGCGGTCTGGGCCAGCAGGCCCAGCTCCTCGAGGCCAGCGTCGAAATGAGGCACACCAAAGTCCACCCCAACCAGGATGACGGAGGGCGTGGAGGATGGGGTGGAAGCGGGTGAATTCAAGTCGGTAGAGCGACAACGCGCACGGCGTTGCGGGCCCGGCAGGTCGGCTGCACGGGCCGGATGCGATTCAGGCGCTGAATCAGGACGCTGCCGGCTCGTCCGTGCCGACGGCCGAGAACTGCACCGGACGACCCGGCACGATGGTGGAAATGGCGTGTTTGTAGACCATCTGCGTGACCGTGTTGCGCAGCAACACGACGTATTGGTCGAACGACTCGATCTGACCCTGCAATTTGATGCCGTTGACCAGATAGATCGACACGGGCACATGCTCCCGGCGAAGCTGGTTCAGGAAAGGGTCTTGCAAGAGCTGGCCTTTGTTATTGCTCACGATATGCTCCGTGTTCAATGAAAGTTAATGAGGAATGGACCATACCACAGCCGTGCGGCCGGGCCGAGGTTGAGTCGAAATTCCTACTCCTTGAAGGGATTGGCCGAGGTCTTGAACTCGATTCGCAGGGGGGTGCCGACCAGATCGAAGGCCTTGCGGAAGCGCCCTTCGAGGAAGCGCTTGTACGCGTCCGGCACGTTTTCCAGGGAGTTGCCGTGGATCACGATCACCGGGGGGTTCATGCCGCCTTGATGGGCGTAACGCATCTTGGGCCGGAACATGCCGCTGCGGGTCGGCGCCTGGAAGGCCACCGCCTCCATCAGCAGGCGGGTCAGCACCGGGGTTGACATTTTCCGCATGGCGGAAGCGTGGGCCTGGGTGATGGACTTCCAGACCGGGCCCAGGCCCTGGCGCTTCTGGGCGGAAATCAGGTGCAGCGAGGCGAACTTCAGGAAAGCAAGCCGGGTTTCAACCTGGCGCTCGATCTGGTCGCGCTGGTAGGCGTCCACCGCGTCCCACTTGTTGATCGCGAGCACCACGGCGCGGCCGCTCTCCAGGATGTAGCCGGCGATGTGGGCATCTTGGTCGGTCACGCCCTGCGTGGCGTCCAGCAGCAGCAGAACCACGTGGGCGTCTTCGATCGCCTGAAGGGTCTTGACCACCGAGAACTTCTCGATCGCCTCGAACACGCGGCCCTTGCGGCGGATCCCGGCGGTGTCGATCAGCTCGAACTTCTGGCCCGAGCGCTCGAACGGCACGGAAATGGCATCGCGCGTGGTGCCCGGCAGATCGAAGGCCACCAGGCGTTCCTCGCCCAGCCAGGCGTTGATGAGGGTGGACTTGCCCACATTGGGACGGCCCGCCACGGCCAGGCGGATCACCCCGGTCTCGACCTCGGGCTCCTCCTCGTCCTCCGGCGGCAGGCCGGGGATGAGCTCCAGGGCGCCGTCGAGCATGGAGCGAACGCCCTGCCCGTGCGCACCAGACACCGCCATCACCTCACCCAACCCGAGTTCGTAGAACTCGACCAGTTGCAGGCCTTGCGTCATGCCTTCGGCCTTGTTGGCCACCAGCAGCGTGGGCTTGCCCAGGCGGCGCAGGTAGCCTGCGATCTCGTGGTCCTGGGCGCTGATGCCAGCGCGGGCATCGACCACGAAGATCACCACATCGGACTCGGCCACGGCCTGCCGCGTCTGCTTGGCCATCTCTTTGTAGATGCCTTCGCTGGCCTCGGGTTCGAAGCCGCCGGTATCGATGACGATGTACTCGCGCCGGCCCTGACGGCCGTTGCCGTAGTGGCGGTCCCGGGTGAGGCCGGCAAAGTCGGCCACGATGGCGTCGCGTGAACTCGTCAGGCGGTTGAACAGGGTGGACTTGCCCACATTGGGCCGGCCCACCAGGGCGATGACGGGTTTCACGGAAAGAGCTTTCGTTCAGGCGGTCACGAACACGGTGTTCGTGGCGGGCATTACTGGGGACGCCAGGCGAACACGCCGCCGTTGCGTGTCTGCACCACCAGCGCATCGCCAGCGAGCACCGGCGGGGCCAGGATGGGCGAGCCGTCGGTGGTCAGGCGGGTCATTTCGCTGCCGTCTTCGCGGGAGATCAGGTGCACGAGGCCACGGCTGTCGGCCACCGCCACCACACGGCCCAGGGCCAGCGGTGCGGTCAGGCCACGGTATTTCAGGCGGTCGATGCTCCAGGCGGGTTCGCCGGTGGCGCGCTGCCAGGCCTGGAAGCGGCCATCGCTCTCGCTGCCGAAAACCAGGCGGTCATCGCCGTGCACACCCGTTGTGCCTTGCGCGGCGCGCGTCCACACCACGGTGCCTCGGCTCGCGTCCACGCAGCCCACGGCGGCCGAATAGGCCCGCGCGCAGACGCTGTTGCGGATGCGGCTGACCGGCCCCACGATGTCGACCAGGCGCTCGACTTCGTTGGTGCCTCGGGACGTGGCCACCGGTGCCTCCCAGCGCACGGATCCGTTGTCGGGGTTGAGACCCGTGAGGCGTCCCGCCAGGCCCACCACCAGGGTATCGCCCACCGCCAGCAGCGCGCCTGTCTGGCTCAGCACCAGCGGTTCTGCGGGACGGCTCTGGCTCCACAGCCGGGCGCCAGTCTTGCCATCGAAAGCCGTGACCACGCGATCGGCCGTGAGAACGAACACCCGCTCGCCCGCCACGAGGGGGGCGGTGAACGAGCGCGCGGGCAGGCGCGCGCGCCAGCGCTCGGCCCCATCGGCGATGGCCACCAACTGGTTGTTGCGGGTCACGACGGCAGCGGTCTGGCCATCGGCACCCACCCCGGCGGCGATCGGCGTGCCCAGGTTCAGGCGCCAGACATCCTTGCCGGTGGCGGCATCCAGTGCGGCCACGTTGCCCGCACCGCCGGCAACGAAAACGCGTCCGCCCGCCACGAGCGGCGCCAGCGAGGCATGGCCTTCGCCGACCTGGGCCGACCACACGAGCTGGGTGCCCATCAGGGCGGCCACAGCGGGCAACTCGGCCGGCTGCGGCTTCTTCGAACTCGAGCCACAGGCCGACAGCAAGGCGACGGCGACCAGCCCGATGACGGGCAAGGCCCGGCGCCAGGGCGCCGTGGATGAACGGGGTGTGCAGGTGACCATGGATTTCAACGTGCGGTGGAAGACAGGCTGGCGGTGTCCACGCCCAGGGCGGCGAGCTTCACCTCGACCAGCCGGCGGTACTCGGTGCGCGCGCCCAGGGCCTGCCAGGCGCTCTGATATTGCGCCTTGGCTTCATCGGCCTTGCCCTGGGCCATGAAGACATCGCCACGGCGGTCGGCCACCAGGGGTTCGAAAGACTTGGGCACGGATGCTTCCAGCGTCTTGAGGGCCTGATCGAAGGCCTTGCCTTCCACGTCCAGCGCGGCCAGGCGCAAGCGCGCCACGGCCTGGTAGGAAGCGTCGCCGGATTTCTCGACCACCCAGGTCAGTGCGGCACGGGCCTTGTCGACCTGACCGGCTTCGAACAGGGTTTTGCCTGCCAGCAGCGCCGCCTGGCTGGCGAAGGTGGTGCCGCCGAACTGGGCCTGCATGTCGGCCAGGGCGCGCTCCACGCGCTCGTTGTCGCGCGCCAGCACCGCGCGGTCGACTTCGTCGTACAGCGCGGCGGCTTTCACGCCCTGCGTGCGCTGCCAGTAGTTCCAGCCGTTCCAGGCCGCGAACGAACCGAAGACGACGATCAACACCCAGCTGATGAGGTTGCCGTACTGGGCCCAGAAGTGCTTGATCTGATCGATCTGTTCCTGTTCTTCAAGGTCGAGGTGTTTGGCCATGGTGGATGCGGGTCTGGAATTCGTGCGCCGGTTGCGCAACGGGGGATTGTAGGCGGGTGGCCCCAGGCCACCCCGTGCGGATGCGCGAACGTCAGTCGCCGCGCAGGCGGCCTCCCCAATCGGCGACGGCGTCGAGGGCCAGCAGGCTTTGCGCGGCTTCCGCGGGCGCGTCGGTGCGGGGGCCGCGCAGGGACTTGAGCGCCACCGTGCCTTGGTGCATCTCTTGTTCGCCAAAGATGAGCGCAAAGCGCGCGCCGCTGGCATCGGCCTTCTTGAACTGCGACTTCATGCTGCCCATGCCATCGGCACCGCCGGCATGCATCTGCACGTTCACGCCCTGCAGGCGCAGCGCCCGCAGCACCGGCATCACCTGGGGCACGCGGGCCGCGTCCGGCACGATCGCGTAGGCATCGGGCGCGGGCTGCTCGGGCAGGCGGCCCTGCTCTTTCAGCAATTCCAGGATGCGCTCCATGCCCATGGCCCAGCCGACCGCCGGGGCGGCCTTGCCACCGATCTGTTCGAACAGGCCGTCGTACCGGCCGCCCGCGCACACCGTGCCCTGCGAGCCCAGTTGGGTGGTGACGAACTCGAACACCGAAAGGTTGTAGTAGTCCATGCCGCGCACCAGGCGCGGGTTGATGCGGTAGGTGATGCCGTGCGCATCGAGCAGGCCGCGCAGGCGGTTGAAGTGGTCGAGCGACTCGGCACCCAGGTGGTCCATGAGGCGCGGCGCGGCGTTGACCAGGTCCTGCATGGCCGGGTTCTTGGTGTCCAGGATGCGCAAGGGGTTGCTGTGCAGGCGGCGCTTGGCTTCTTCGTCGAGCTGGTCGGCGTGCGCCTCCAGGTAGGCAATCAGGGCCTGGCGATGGGCCAGGCGCTCGGGCGGCTGGCCCAGGCTGTTGATCTCGAGTTCGATGCCGGTGAGGCCGAGTTCGGCCCAGAGGTCGCAGGCCAGCACGATGAGCTCGGCATCCACGTCCGGGCCCGCGAAGCCCAGGGCCTCGGCACCGAACTGATGGAACTGCCGGTAGCGCCCTCGCTGCGGCCGCTCGTGCCGGAACATCGGGCCCATGTAGTACAGGCGCTTGCCACCGTCGTACAGCAGCGAATGCTCCAGCGCGGCGCGCACCACACCGGCGGTGTTCTCGGGCCGAAGCGTGAGCTGCTCGCCGTTGAGCCGGTCTTCGAAGGAGTACATCTCCTTCTCGACGATGTCGGTCACTTCGCCCAGCCCCCGCACGAACAGCGCCGTGGGCTCGACGATGGGCGTGCGCAGGTTGCGATAGCCGTAGCGGCGCATCAGCGTGCGAAGGGTGTCTTCGAGCCACTCCCAGTGCGCGGACGCGGGAGGGGCGATGTCGTTCATGCCTTTGACGGCGCTCAGTTTGTCTGCCATGCAATCTCTCGTTCAGCCATGCGCCAGAGGCATCGGGTGGTCCCGATGCTCAGGACGTTGCGCCGAATTTCTTCTCGATGTAGTTTTCAACGACCTGCTGGAACTCGCGCGCGATGCCCTCGCCCCGCAGGGTCATGGCCTTCTGCCCGTCGATGAAGATCGGGGCAGCGGGCGCCTCGCCGGTGCCGGGCAGGCTGATGCCGATGTCGGCGTGCTTGCTTTCACCCGGGCCATTGACGATGCAGCCCATCACGGCCACCTTGAGGTTCTCCACCCCGGGATAGCGCGCGCGCCACAGTGGCATGGAGCTGCGCAGGTAGTCGTCGATCTGCTTGGCCAGTTCCTGGAAGGTGGTGCTGGTGGTGCGGCCACAGCCCGGGCAGGCGGTGACCGACGGCACGAAAGCGCGCATGCCCAGGGCCTGCAGGATCTCCAGCGCGATCACCACCTCCTGCGTGCGCGCTTCGCCGGGCTGCGGCGTGAGCGAGACGCGGATCGTGTCGCCAATGCCTTGCTGCAGCAGCACCGACAGCGCCGCCGCCGAGGCCACGGCGCCCTTGGTGCCCATGCCGGCCTCGGTCAGGCCCAGGTGCAGCGCGTAGTCGCAGCGCTGCGCCAAGGCCTGGTAGACCGCAATGAGGTCCTGCACGCCACTGACCTTGCAGGACAGCACGATGTTGTTGCCATTCAGGCCGATCTCTTCGGCCTTGCGGGCGGATTCGAGCGCCGAGGTGATCAGCGCCTCGTACATCACCTGCCGCGCTTCCCAGGGCACGCTGCGGTTCGCGTTTTCGTCCATCAGGCGCGCGAGCAGGTCCTGGTCCAGGCTGCCCCAGTTCACGCCGATGCGGATGGCCTTGTCGTGGCGCGCCGCGATTTCCACCATCTGCGCGAACTGGCGGTCGCCCTTGTCGCCTCGGCCCACGTTGCCGGGGTTGATGCGGTACTTGGACAGTGCCTCGGCACAGGCCGGGTGGTCGGTGAGCAGGCGGTGGCCGTTGTAGTGGAAGTCCCCGATCAGCGGCACGTTCACGCCCATGCGATCGAGCTGCTCGCGGATGTAGGGCACGGCCTTGGCGGCCTCGTCGTTGTTGACCGTGATGCGCACCAGCTCGGAGCCGGCCAGCGCCAGTTCCTTGACCTGGATCGCCGTGCCCACGGCATCGGCGGTGTCGGTGTTGGTCATGGACTGCACGCGCACCGGCGCATCGCCGCCCACCGTGACGCGGTGGTCGCCCCAGGCCACCCCCCCCTGGCGGGGGGGGGGGGGGGG